>NZ_BCQU01000144.1:0-10006 GCF_001552235.1 Actinomadura rubrobrunea NBRC 15275
CGGTGTTCTTAGAGTTTGCTGCGGACGTGTCGCGGTGCTGCAATATCGTCACGGCGGTCCCCGAACGGGCCGATCAGCAGGCGGCACCTGGCCGCCGCGGCTGTCGCGCCGGGTGCCCGCCAGGGTTCGACCGGGCCGTCTTCCAGCGACACAGGCGTGGTCGAGCGCTGTGTCAACCGGCTCAAGCGATGGCGCGGGATCGCCACCCGGTTCGACAAACTCGCCCGCAACTTCAGGGCGACAGTCGTGCTGCTCACCGCCTTGTTCTGGATCAACGAATGATCCACCGGACAGGCCATAGTTCTGCGGCGTGGTCGGCACTCTCTCCTATTTGGGCTCCGAGACGGTCGACGGCGCCCCTGCTGGTACGGGGTTCGCCTGGGGCGCGGCCATGCTGTTCGCGGCCACCGGGCGGCAGCCGTTGAGGTTGAAGGCGTGAGGCTGTCCGCTAGGGGCGGTGGAGGCGTTGTTCGGGGGAAGAGCCCGCCCCTGGGTTTGGGTTTGGTTGTTGTGTAGGCCCGCCGTGAGTCGGCGGGCTTTTGCTTTGCTGGTGTTCTCAGAGCTTGCTGACGATGGTCGTCGCGGTGCTGCAATATCGCCGCGACGATCCCCGAACGGGCCGATCAGCAGACGGCACGAGGCCCCTGCGGCTCTCGCGCCGGGCGTCCGCAGGTCGCTGTTCGGCCCGGCCGTCTTCCGGCGCCGCAACGAGTTTGCATCGCGGATGCCTCAAGCGATGCTGTTTGGTTGCCGCGCGGTTCGAGAGCCTCACCCGCACGTACCGGCAGCGATGGTCCTGGTCCTGCTCTGAATCAACACTTGGTCCACCGGACGCGCCCTAGGTGTGCTGTTCGGGGACGTTGGTGTACACGCCTTGGGCGGTTCGTGAACGGCAAGAGGGCCTTCTGGTTTCGGTGTGGATTGCGACATCTACCACCGACGTCCAGGAGGCCCTCGTGTCCCACCGTAACGCCCCGCTGACCCCGACCGGACGCCTGAGCCTGGCCCGGTGTGTCGTCGAGGAGGGCTGGTCGCTGCGGCGGGCCGCTGAGCGCTTCGGCGTCAGCCACACCACCGCCGCGCGGTGGGCGCCCCGGTACCGGCACCTGGGCGAGGCCGGCATGCACGACCGCCTCCGGCCGGCCGCATCACAGCCCTCGACGGACACCGCCGCACATCGAAGCGCAGGCGCTCGCCCTACGCCGCGCACACCGCATCGGCCCAGTCCGCCTGGCTGCCCGCACCGGCATCACGGCTTTCCACCGCGCACCGCATCCTGGCCCGCCACGGACTGCCGCCGCTGGCGGCGTGCGACCGGGCCACCGGCGAACCCGTCCGCCGCTGTGAGCATCAGCGTCCCGGCGACCTGGTCCACATCGACGTCAAGAAGCTCGGCCGCAACTCCCGGACGGCGGCGGGCACAGGGTCCTGGAGCGCGCCGCGGGCCGCGCCAACCGCACCGGCACGGGCTACCTCTATCTGCACACCGCGCTGGACGATCACTCCCGCCTGGCCTACACCGAGATCCTGGCCGACCAGACCGCCTGTGTTCCTGGTCCGCGCCACGGCCTGGTTCGCCGCACGCGGCGTCACCGTCCGGCGTGTGCTGACCGACAACGCCTGGGCCTACACCAAGACCACCTGGCGCACCACCTGTGCAACGCTGGGCATCAGCCCGCGCTGGACCCGGCCCTGGCGGCCCCAGGCCAACGGCAAGGTCGAACGCTTCCACCGCACCCGGCTGGAGGAATGGGCCTACCAGTGGCCCTACGCCTGTGAAGCCGAAAGGCAGGCCGCCTTCGGCGACTGGCTCGACTGGTACAACCACCACCGACACCAGACCGGCATCGCGGGCCAAACCCCAGCCGACCGTGTCACCAACCTGCCCGAACAGCACACCTGGGGCGTGTCCGGTGGATCATGCGTTGATCCAGAACAAGGCGGTGACCAGCACGATCGCCGCCCTGAAATCGCGGGCGAGTTTGTCGAGCCCGGTGGCGATCCCGCGTCATTGCTTGAGCCGGTTGATACAGCATTCGACCCACGCCTGTGGCGCTTGTAGACGGCCGGGTCGAAGAGCGGCGGGCGTCCGCGCGCGAGCCGCGGCGGGCCCTTGCCGCCTGCCGGTCGGCGCGTTCGCCAATGGTCGCGGCGATCCCGCGGCGCCGCAGCGACCGGCGGATCGCCGCCGAGCTGTAGGCCCTGTCGGCGATCCCCCGATCCGGCCGGCACCGCGGGCGGCAGGACCACTGCGCGGCACCGCGATCTGCGACAGCACCTTGGGGAAATGCGGTGCAGTCGTTGACGTTGCCCGGCGTGAGCACGACCGACAGCGGCAGACCACGCCCGTCCACCGCCAGATGGATCGTGGTGGTCAGCCCGCCCCGTGACCGCCCGAGCGCCTGCCCGAACGCCCGGTTCGTTTGTGCGGGGCGGGGTTCTTGGTTGTGGGCCCGCTGGTTGACGGCGGGCATTTGTGTGGTCGTCAGGACTTGCTGCGGCCTTCTAGTTGGGTCAGATAGACGGCGGCGGACTCGAGTTCGTCCTCGTTGAAGACTCGGATGCCGGCACGCTCCAGCAGCGCCGTCGTGACGCCCTGGCCGGGGGTCGACCTGCCGGAGAACGTGCCGTCGTAGACGCGGCGGCTGGCGCACGACGGGCTGCCCTCCTTGAGGACGGCCAGACGGGCACCGGCGCGTTGCGCCGCCTCCAGCGCGAGGTGCGCGCCGCGCACGAACGCCTCGGTGACGTCCGTCCCCGACCCGGTGACGACCTTGGCGGTCCCGTCCAGCACGGACGCGCCGTCGCGCGACGGGCCGGAGCCCACGATCTCCGCGGGCGGGCGCGGCACGGCCAAGCCGCCCGACACCTCCGGGCAGAACGGCACCAGGCGCCCCTCGGCGCGCCACCGTGCCAGCAGCCGGTCGTCCACCCGCTTGGCGCGGCCGTCGTACCGCACCGGAGTTCCCAGCAGGCACGCGCTGACCAGGATCTTCTCCACGTTCTCAGCCTATTGCCACGCCGGCGAGGAGTGCCCGGCGTGTGACCGGGCACTGACGAGTCGTTGGACGGATCCCGTTGACAGGGAGCTCGGCATGGTCCTCCTCGGCAAGCCGCTTGCGGAGGCTCCTCCCCGGCGGCGTCCCCGCGGGTCGCTCGTGGTGTCCTGGATCACCACCACGGACCACAAGGTGATCGGCCACCTCTATCTGATCACGTCGTTCGTGTTCTTCCTGCTGGCCGGGCTGATGGCCATGGTCATCCGGGCGGAGCTGTTCTCGCCCGGGCAGCAGTTCGTGAGCAACGAGCAGTACAACCAGATGTTCACCATCCACGGCACGGTGATGCTGCTGCTCTTCGCCACCCCGCTGTTCGCCGGCTTCGCCAACGTGGTCATGCCGTTGCAGATCGGCGCCCCCGACGTGGCGTTCCCGCGGCTGAACATCGTCAGCTACTGGCTGTTCCTGTTCGGCGGGCTGATCGTGCTGGGCGCCTTCGTCTCGCCCGGCGGCGCCGCCAGCTTCGGGTGGACGGGGTACACGCCGCTGTCCGACGCGGTCCGCTCACCCGGCGTCGGCGGCGACATGTGGATCATGGGGCTGGTGCTGTCGGGCCTCGGGACCATCCTGAGCGGCGTCAACTTCATCACCACGATCATCGGGATGCGGGCGCCCGGCATGACGATGTTCCGGATGCCGATCTTCACCTGGAACGTGCTGCTGACCAGCCTGATGGTGCTGATCGCCTTCCCGATCCTGGCGGCGGCGCTGTTGGCGCTGGAGGCGGACCGCAAGTTCGGCGCGCACGTCTACGACCCCTCGACCGGGGGAGCGCTCCTCTGGCAGCACCTGTTCTGGTTCTTCGGCCACCCCGAGGTGTACATCATCGCGCTGCCGTTCTTCGGGATCGTCACCGAGGTGATCCCGGTGTTCAGCCGCAAGCCGCTGTTCGGCTACTTCGGCATGGTCGCCGCGACCGTCGCGATCGCCGGACTGTCCATGGCGGTGTGGGCGCACCACATGTTCACCACGGGCCGGGTGCTGCTGCCGTTCTTCTCGTTCATGACGTTCCTGATCGCCGTGCCCACCGGGGTGAAGTTCTTCAACTGGATCGGCACCATGTGGCGCGGCACCCTCAGCTTCGAATCGCCGATGCTGTTCTCCGTCGGATTCCTGGTGACCTTCCTGTTCGGCGGGCTGACCGGCATCATCCTCGCCTCCCCGCCGCTGGACTTCCAGGTGCACGACTCGTACTTCGTGGTCGGCCACTTCCACTACGTGGTCTTCGGCACCGTGGTGTTCGCGATGTTCGCCGGGTTCTACTTCTGGTGGCCGAAGATGACCGGCACGATGCTCGACGAACGGCTCGGCAAACTGCACTTCTGGACGCTGTTCGTCGGCTTCCACACCACCTTCCTCGTCCAGCACTGGCTGGGGGCCGAGGGCATGCCGCGGCGGTACGCCGACTACGCCGACGAGTTCGTGGCGTTGAACCGGGTCTCCAGCGTCGGGGCGTTCATCCTCGGCGCCTCCACGCTGTTCTTCTTGTACAACGTGTACGTCACCGCGCGGCGCGGCAGGCGGGTGGCCGCCGACGACCCGTGGGGTTACGGCAATTCGTTGGAGTGGGCGACGTCCTGCCCGCCGCCCCGGCACAATTTCACCTTCATCCCGCGGATTCGATCGGAACGTCCCGCGTTCGACTTTCACTATCCGCGGTCGGTGGGGGAAGGGGAGGGACGGAACGCTCCACAACCCCCGGAGCGATGATCGTCCGACAGCGGTCAACCGGCGGTCTTTTCCGGACAGCGGCGAGCGCGACGCCCTACCTTTGGCCGCATGATCAAAGCCCGAGATCCGTCTGGGCGCGACTGGGCCGCTTGGCACCGGGCGTATGACGATCCTCGATCGGCCTTGTCCCGGAGGCTGCGCACCGTGCAGCAGCGCATCCGGGAGGCGCTCGACACGGCGTCCCCGGGTCCCGTGCGCGCGGTGAGCCTGTGCGCGGGGCAGGGCCGCGACCTCATCGGCGCCGTGGCGCGCCATCCGCGGCGCGCCGACGTGACGGCGCGGCTGGTGGAGTTGAACGAGGCCAACGTGCGGGCGGCGCGAGCGGCGGCCCGGCGGGCGGGGCTGACCGGCGTGGAGGTGGTGGCGGGGGACGCCTCGCACACCGACGCCTATACCGGGGCCGTCCCCGCCGACCTGGTCCTGGTGTGCGGGGTGTTCGGCAACATCACCGACGCCGACATCGAGCGGACCATCTCGATGCTGCCGCAGCTGTGCGCCCGAGGCGCCCACGTCGTGTGGACCCGCAACCGGCGGCCGCCGGACATCACCGGCGACATCTGCCGCTGGTTCGAAAAGCACGGCTTCGAGAGGCGCTGGCTGTCGCCGCCCGAGGAGAAGGCGTTCGGCGTCGGCGTCCACCGGTACCTCGGCGACCCCGTCCCGTTGGAACGCGGGGTTCGCCTGTTCACCTTCGTCGGCTACGACATCCTCCGCAAAGGCGCCCCCTGGCCGACGTGACCCGCCGCGCCGCGGAACGGCCGCCCGGGTCGGATCACGGGCGGCCGCGGGGCCGGTGCGACGTCAGCCGGTGAGGCGGCGAACGGCCCACTGGGCGGCGCGGACGGCCCCGCCGGGGCTGAGCCGGGCGCCTCGCCAGGCGGCGCGGCCGTGCGCGGGCGCGACGATGAGCGCGCGGTTGCGCTCGACGCCGCGCATGATGTCGCGGGCCAGCTTCTCCGCGGTGTAGAGGCGGGGGGACGCCTTCTTGATGTCGTCCTTGGCGTTCCCGCTCATCGCCGTTTCGGGAAGGCCGGGGTTGACGTTGGTGAGCAGAGGCGTGTCGACGAAGCTGGGGCAGACCACGCTGACCTTGACGCCGCGGGCGGCGGCCTCGGCGCGCAGGGCGAGGGACAGGCCGACGACGGCGTGCTTGGTGGCGGTGTAGGGGATGCCGATCGGCATGGGGACCAGCCCGGCCAGCGAGGCGGTGTTGACGATGTGCCCGGACCGCTGGTCCAGCATGATCGGGTACGCGGCGTGGACGCCGTGCACGACGCCCTTGAGGTTGACGTCGATCGCGCGGTTCCAGTGGTCGAGGGTGAGCTCTTCGGCCAGGCCGCCGATGGCGATGCCCGCGTTGTTGAACACCAGGTCGAGGCTGCCGTACTCGGCCTTGACGCCCTTGTAGACGTCGGAGACCGCGTCGGCGTCGGTGACGTCGAGGGCGGCGCTCGCCGCCCGGCCGCGGCCCAGGCCGTTCAACCGGTCGGCGACCTTCTGGGCGCCCTCGCCGTCGATGTCGGTGACGACGACGGTGTCGCCGCGGGCCACCAGGGCGGTGGCGATCGCCCGGCCGATGCCGGACGCCCCTCCGGTGACGATCGCAATGCTCATCGCGCGCTCCTGCTCGGGCGGATCGCGGGGCCGAGGGGCGGGGCGGTCCGTGCGGTGTCGGCCCCGCGATCCTGTATGGGATGTCGTGGTGAATCGGGGGAGTGTTGCGCGGCCCGCGACGACGGCGGCGACCGGCGGGACGTCCGGTCGCGATGCCGCCGGATGCCCTCCGCGCGGCCGTGGCCGCCCCTGGGCGTCCGGGGCGCTCGGGTCCGCCGGGGACGGTCAGCCGGCGGTGCGGACGCGGGGGGCGTCCCAGATGCCGAAGGCCTTCCAGATCTGGCGGGTCACGGGGGTGATCAGGCCGAGCTCGGCCATGAGGTCGCGGACCTTGCCGACCGACTCGCAGACCTGGGCGCGGGCCTCGGGGGTGCCGTACGCCTCGCGGACGACGTCGCGCGGGATGCCGAAGTGGCGCACCATCGGCCCGGGCGGCGACAGCATGATCCGCGCCATGATGCCGAGGACGATCGGGGCGGTGAGGCCGAGCAGGCGGCGGCGCGTCCGGCTCATCTTGGGGACCCGGTGGCGCAGGTAGTGCCGGGCGAAGGAGATGTGCCGGGCCTCCTCCGCGATGTGGATCTTCATGATGGTCTCCTCCAGGGGGTGCTTGATGTGCCCGCCCTTGAGGGACTTGCGCTGCACGTAGTCGATCGGGTCCTCGCCGCCGAGCACGAACACGAAGAACAGCTCGGTGCTGACCAGCGGAATCCACGGGGCGGCCTGGGCGATCAGGCTGAGCGAGCGCGGCATGCCGCGGATCGGCATCCCGGTGCGGTTGACGAACTCCTGGAACATCATCCCGTGGTGACATTCCTCGGTCGTCTCGTGGTAGACGTACCGGAACTCGGGACGGCCGTTGGGGAGCCGGTAGGCGTAGTTGAGCAGTCCGCGCTTGAGCAGGTTCTCGAACTGAAGGCCGATCTTCATCGCGGTGGCGACGCGCCACAGGCCGATCTGCGCGCGGATCTCCTCCGGCTGCGACCGGTACCACTCGGTGCGGGCGAGGGCGTCGATGGCCGGGTCGAGGATCCACCGGGGGTCGTCGGGGTCGACGGCGTACTCGGGGTCGTCCCAGGGGATGTCGGCGTACGCCTCCCAGTGCTTTTCGACCGACGCCTTGTTCAGCCGTTCGATGACCCCGAGGTAGGACTTGCTGTCCTTGACTTCTTCGCGGATCTCCTCGGCGAGTGCGGTGGGGGCTTTGGTCATGGCAGGGGCTCCCTTGCGGTGGTGCGCCGGCGCGTCACGCCGGGCCGGGACGCGCCAGGGCGTCCGCGGCCGGGCAGGACGATGCGCGCCCGGGGTCGTCGTGGTCGGGGACGAGCACCCGGGCGATGCTCTTGACCTGTGTCAGCACGGCCTCCTGGTGACCGCGTTCGTCGTCGTCCAGCGCGTTCTGCACCGACAGTCCGATGAACATGGCGAACACGGCGCGCAACGCGGTCGGGACGAAGTCCTCGGGCAGCCCGGTGCGGGGGAACAGCCGATCGAAGACCTCCAGGATGACCTGCAGGATCCGCTCGTTGAGGTCGCGGCACAGCAGCCGGAGCTCCTCGTCGGTGCGGGCGGCCACGGCCAGCTCCAGCAGGGCCCGCGCGGGACGGCCGCGGAACACCTCCCACAGCAGGTCCAGCGCGCCCTCGACGTTGCGCCGCTCGGGCGGCAGGTCGGCGAACGCCGACTCGTAGGCCAGCCGCTGCTGTTCCAGCAGGTGCTCCACGGCGGCGGCGACGAGCACCATCTTGGTCGGGTAGTGGTGCTGCTGCGCGCCGCGGGACACGCCCGCCCGGCGCGCCACCTCCGTGGTGGACGTGCCCGACCAGCCGAGCTCGACCAGGCACTCCATCGTGGCGTCGAGCAGCAGCCGCTGGGTGCGGGTCCGTCGTTCCTCCTGGGTGCGGCGGCTCGCTCCGCGTCCGCGGGCCGGGCGTCGCCGTGTACTTACTGACACACCTCGACGGTAGGAGCGGAACAAACAAGCAATCAAGCCTGCTTGTATGTTGCCCTCATCACAATTGGACATCGTGTCTGATTAGTGGGGCCGGTGGTGCGTCGTACGCCCGGTGGTGTACGGGACGGGGCGCGGCTGCGTCCCCGGATGCAGGAGTGATCACTCTCTCCGCACGACGACGCGGCGGTCGGCGGCGCGCCAGCATCGTCGGCATGGGGTTCGTCGGCATGGGCAACGTCGGCATGGGCAACGTCGGCATGGGGAACGCGGCAGAGGCGGCACTGTCCGCCTTGGGTGGCGGGCGGGCGGTGGCGACCCGGCTGGCGGTCGGCGCGATGCGGGCGCGGCCGGGGCGCGTCGCCGCCGCACTGGCGGCGGTGTCCCTCGGTGTCATGCTCCTGAGCGGCGCGCTGGTGCTCGGCGACACGCTTCGGGCCGTCGGCGAGTCGTCCATGGCTCCGGGGCGGGCGACCCTCCTTCGCGGTGCGCTGGGAGCGATCGAGACGGCGGCCGTGCTGGCGGCGTGGTCGGCCATCCATCACGTGTTCGCCGCCACGGCGGCCCCGTGTCTGAGGGAGGCGTCAGTGCTGCGGACGATCGGCGCGTCCCGCGTGCAGGTGGCCGCGCCGATGGCCGTTCAGGCCCTGGTGATCGGAAGCATCGGGACGCTCGCGGGGCTGGCGGGCGGGATCGGCTTCGCCGAGCTCCTGGTACGGGCCCTGGACCCGACCCCGCACGGCCTTGTGATCACCAGCGGGGCGTTCGCGGTCGCCGCGCCGGTCGGACCGCTGGCCGCGCTGACGTCCGCGGTGCGGGCCGCGGGGGCGGCGCCTTCGGCGCCGCGGGTGCCCGGCGCCGAAGGCGGCGTGTCCGAGGCTCGCGTGCTCGTGGGCACGGCGACCGGGCTCGTGGCCGCCGGCGCGGTCGTCTGGGGCGGCCTGGCGGGGACCCCGGCGGTGGCCGAGGCGGGCGCGGTCATGCTCCTGGGCGCCGTCCTGCTGCTCGGGCCGGTGGCGGCCCGCCCCGCCGTCGCGTTCGCGGGGGCCGCGGCGGCGGGGCTGGGCGGGCTGCCGGGGGCGCTGGCGCGCGGGGCCGCCTCCCGCAGTCCGCGCCGCACCGCCGGGGCGGCGACCGCGCTGATGGCCGTGATCGGCGCGGCGACCATGGCGACCGTCGTCGCCGGGTCGCTGCGAGCGTCCCTGGAACGCGACGCGGCGGGCTCGGCCCAGGGCGTCGTCGCCGCGTCGGCCCGCCCGCACGGCGCGCCGCCCGTCGAGAACCGCGATGCGGCCACGTCGTCCGCCGACCTGGAGGCCATGCTCGGCGCCGTCGACGCGATGCTCGCCCTGGCGGTCGTGATCGCGGCGCTGGGCGCCGCGGGCGCGCTGGCCGTGGGCGTGCGCGAACGCGCCCGCGAGATCGGCCTGCTGCGCACCGTCGGGGCGACCGGCGCGCAGGTCGCGGCGATGGTGCGATGGGAGGCGCTGATCGTGGCGGTGTTCGGCACGGTCGGCGGCGCCGGGCTCGGCCTCCTCGTCGGGTGGGCGCTGACCGGGGCGCTGCAGCAGCCGTTCGCCGCCCCGCCCGCACGGCTGGCGGCGGTCGCGCTGGCCGGCGTGCTCACGGCGGTGCCGGCCGCGCTGCCGCC
>NZ_BCQU01000145.1:0-8809 GCF_001552235.1 Actinomadura rubrobrunea NBRC 15275
CGCCAGCACGGCGACAGCGACGGCGCGGCCCGGCCCCCGCAGGTGCGGGCCGCGTCCGGGTGCGGCGCCGGGCCGGCCCGGCGCCGCCCACAGGGCCGGCTCCGCCGGGTCGTGGAAGGGGCCGCCGTCCGGGGGACGGGCCGGCATGGGCGGCGGGGCGGGCAGGAAGTCGGGGCCGCGCGGTTCGCCGAGCCCGAACCGGGCGTCCCCGTGCGCTTGGCGGGTCATCATGCTCCTCCGGTGCTCAGGACGGACGTCACGGGAGGCGGGAGAACCACAGCAGGGACCCCGCGGACACGGCGACCGACAGCAGCAGCCCGGCGGCGACGAACCACGTCCAGATCTCCCGACGCTCGACCCGGTAGCCGATGCTGCCGCCGATGTCCTCGTAGACGCGGCGCAGCTCGCCGCCGGACGCGGCTTCGTAGTGGCGGCCGCCGGTCTCCCGCGCCAGGCGTTCCAGCGCGGGCCCGTCCACGGGAACGGGGACGGGCACGCCGTTCTGATACATCACGCCCTCCGGGGTGCCGTAGGCGATCGTCGACACGGGGATCCCGGCGCTCACGGCGCGCCGGGCGGCCTCGTGGGGGCTGCGTCCGGCGGTGTTGGTGCCGTCGGACAGCAGGACGACGCGCCCCGGCGGGGCCTGCTCGCCGAACTGCGCGCCGAACCCGGCGATCGCGTCCAGCGAGACGATCACGCCCTCGCCGATCGCGGTGCGCGGCCCCAGCGTCAGCCGGTCGACGCCGGCGAGCACGGCCCCCCGGTCGGTGGTCGGCGGGACCACCACCGACGCCGTCCCGGAGAAGGCGACCAGGCCGACGTTGAAGCGTTCCGGCAGCTCCTCGACGAAGGCGCGCGCGGCCCGCTTGGCGGCGGTCAGCCGGTCCGGCGCGACGTCGGTCGCCCGCATGGAGTGCGACACGTCGACCGCGAGCATGATCGTGGCCTGCTCGCGCGGCACCCGCACGTCGGCCGTCGGGCGCGCGAACCCGGTGACGAACAGCCCCAGCATGAGCAGGAACGCCGCCGCGGGCAGGTGGCGCCGCCAGCCCGGCCGGGTCGGCGCCACCCTGTCCAACAGCGCCAGGTTGGTGAAGCGCACCGCGTACCTGCCACGCCGCACCTGCGTCACCGCGTAGGCGGCGATCAGGGGGAGCAGCGCGAGCAGCAGGAGGAGCCGCGTCGGTTCGAGGAAGTTCACGGCGCGCCCCCTCCCGGAAAGTCCGCGGGCGAGGCCGCCCCCGCCCGCGGGTGCGGAGCGGCCGCGGCGGTCCTGCGGTGCGCCAGGACGTGCCGGACGAGGTCGCGCATCCAGTCGCCGTCGGTGCGCAGCCGCAGGTGCGCCGCGCCGGCCGCGCGGAGGCCCGCCGCGATCGCCGCGCGCTGCTCGGCGGCGGCGGCCGCGTAGCGTTCGCGCAGGCGGCGGCTCGCCGTGGGGATCTCGCGGCGCCGGCCCGTCTCGGGGTCGACGACGGTGAGCATCCCCACGTCCGGCAGCGTCAGCTCGCGCGGGTCCACGACCTCGACGGCCAGCAGCTGGTGCCGGGCGGCCAGCAGCCGCAGCGGACGCCGCCAGGACTCCACGGGGTCCAGGAAGTCGGAGACCGCCACGACCAGGCCGCGGCGCCGGCCCTCGGTGCGGCGCAGCAGCTCGGCGGCGGCGCCCAGCGACGCGGAGGCGCTCCCGCGGCCTCCCCGTCCGGGGACGCCGCGCGGCGTCGCCAGCAGCGTGCGCAGCAGGCCGAGCAGGTGCGGCCGCCCCGTCCGCGCCGGGACGCGCACCGTGCCGTCGTCGCGCAGGATGCGGGCGCCGACGCGGTTTCCGGTCCGCTCGGTGAGGAACGCGACCGCGGCGACGGCGAACACCGCCAGGTCGCGCTTCTCCAGCCGCCCGGTGCCGAAGTCCATGCTGGCGGTGGCGTCCACCAGCGCCCACGTCTCCAGCTCCCGGTCGGCGACGCGGTCGCGCACGTGCGGGGCGGCGGCGCGCGCGGTCAGGTTCCAGTCCATGGCGCGCACGTCGTCGCCGGGCATGTAGGCGCGGCCCTCGGCGGGCTCGGACCCCGGCCCCGGCAGCAGCCCCAGATGGTCGCCCTGCAGCAGCCCGTCCAGGCGCCGCGTGACGGTCAGCTCCAGCCGGCGCAGGGCGTGTTCGGGCGCCAGGTCCCGGAGGGCGGGGGTCGCGTTCATGCCGCGCGGTCCTCCTTCCCTCCGGAGCCGGTCTCCTCCGGGGCGACGCGAGGCGCGGGCACGGCCGCCACGATCCGGTCGATGATCCACCGGGGGTCGACGCCGTCGGCCAGCGCGTCGAACGACGGCACCAGGCGGTGGGCGAGCACGTCGCCGGCCAGGTCCCGCACGTCCCCCGGCAGCACGTACTCGCGGCCGCGCAGCAGGGCCAGCGCCCGCCCGGCCGCGACCAGCCCGAGGGAGGCGCGCGGCCCCGCGCCGTAGGCCAGCAGGCCCGCGACCTCCGGAACGCCGTGGGCGACCGGGTCGCGGGTGGCCGCCACCAGCCGCACCGCGTACCGCGCCACCTCGTCGTGCACGAACACCCCGGTGGCGGCCTCGCGCAGCGCGTCGACCTCGCCGGTGTCGAGGATCCGGTTCGGCGCGGGCGGCCGCACGCCCATCCGGTAGACGATGGCCAGTTCCTGCGCCTCGGTCGGATAGCCCACGTCGATCTTGAGCAGGAACCGGTCGCGCTGCGCCTCCGGCAGCCGGTAGACGCCCTCGGACTCGATGGGGTTCTGCGTGGCCAGCACCAGGAACGGCCGCGGCACCGGGAACGTGCGGCCCCCGATGCTGACCTGGCGTTCGGCCATCACCTCCAGCAGCGCCGACTGCACCTTGGCGGGCGCCCGGTTGATCTCGTCGACCAGCACCACGTTGGCCATGACCGGCCCGAGCTCGACGTCGAAGCTCTCCGTGGACGGCCGGTAGATGCGGGTGCCGACGACGTCGGCGGGCACCAGGTCGGGGGTGAACTGCAGGCGGGCGAACGATCCGCCGACGACGGCGGCCAGCGTCCGCGCGGCCAGCGTCTTGGCCACGCCCGGGACGCCCTCCAGCAGGCAGTGGCCGCCCGCCAGGACCGCCACCATCATCCGTTCGATCAACCGGTCCTGGCCGACGATCACCCGTGCGACCTCGAACAGCGCGCGTTCGGCGAGCGCGCTCGCGGGCGGCCGGACCCGGTCGGCGTCGATGCGGCCGGCGTCGATGCGGCCGGCCTCCCCCGCCGCGCGCGGGCCGCCGCCGGCCGTGACGAGATCGTCCGCCCACGTGTCCCGCCGCTCCCCCGCCGGGCGCCCCTCGGGACTGCCGTTCCCGTCGTACGGGGTGCCGGGCGGGCCGTGTCTCTCCGGTCCGCTCATCGCGTGTCGGCGGCCTCGCTCGGGGCCTGCCCGTCCCGCCACGGGCAGGCCTCGTCCTTGTGGGCCTGGTCGTCGTACTGGTAGTCGACGATCCGCAGCTCGGTGCGGGCCGGTTGCGGCCCGGTGTCGGCCAGCGCCGCGCCCCCGGCCGCGAGCGCCCCGGCTCCCGCCAGCCCGGCCGCCGCGATAAGGATCTTGGTGCGTCCGCTCAGACTCATGCTCGCCGTCCTCGCTCTCCGGTTCGCGGTGTCCGGCCGTTCCGCCGGACGGCACGGGACGATCACAGCAAGCGGGGGCGAAAGCGAAGTTAAGGACGCCGACGCACCGCCCGCCCCCGAGAGAGATGCGTCACGCCGTCCGCCGCGCGGACGGGGCGTCCGCGCGCGCCGATTCCGCAGGCCGCCGGGGGCGCGCGGGACGGGTCCGGGGTTTCGGACGGCGGTCCCCGCCCGATCCCGCCGAAGATTCTTTTCTGATCGACTTTTCCGTTAACAGCCTTTCTTGTAGCGTTCGCAGCGTTTTGTGGACCGCTTTCCTGATCTTGCCCCTCCGCCCACAAGATCGCGAAAGGAGAACGCGATGGCCACGGCGACAGGCATGGCCGCGGCCGCGCTCCTCGGCCTGCTGACGCTGCTGGCCGCCGCGTGGCTCGCGACCGGACGCGCCCCCCGGCCGTCTGCCGCCCCGGCCGGCGCCGCCGGACCCGCGGACGCCCCCCGCGCGGCCGACCACCCCGAGTCGCTCAGCACCGCCCTCGCCAACGACTGCGAGGAGTATCTGGCCTGGCTGGCCGACCACCTGTGGCCCGACGACGAGTACCTGGACCTGGAGCGGGAGTGGCGCGACGAGCTGGGCGCCGGCGACCTGCCCGCCCCCTACGAGTCGCCGTTGTGCCCGCACTGCCGCCTGCGCCGCGAGGACGTGTGGCCGTGCCCGCACTGCGGCAGGCTGCTGCACCCGACCTGCGGCCACGGAATGCGCCGCCGCCGCGTCGACCGGCCGTATCTCACCTACGGCACCGGGTCCGAGGCCGTCGTCGGCGAATGGATCTGCACGGGCTGCCGGTCGGTGGTGGGCCTGGACGTGGCGGGCGGCGACGAGACGGGAGGCGAAGCGGGCGACATGCTCGCCTGAGCGGTCCGCTAAACGTCCGGCAGGTAAAGAATCCGCCCTTGGCTTGCTGTTTTCGGACGCCGGTCGGCAAACTTCAGGTATGTCCTAAATCACTAGGACGTCCGTGGAGGTTTCCCGTGTCCGCTCACCGTCTGTCGGCCTGCGTCCACCAGCCGCCCTGTCCAGGGCCGGACAGCGTCAACCGCGACGCCGCCCGCATCGTGGCCAGCCATCCCGAGCAGGGCTGGAGCCTCCTGTGCAACGGCATCGTCCTCTTCGAGGACACCGGCGAACTGCTGCCCGACGGCCGTGTGATCGCACCGCACCGCCCCACCGAGCCCCTTCGCCCCGCCGCTGCCGCAGCGATGGTCTCCTGACGCGGGAGCAGGCGAGCGGTCCGCCGCCCGGCGGCGGAGCCCGGCTCACCACCGAACGACTCGTCCGGGTCGAGGCGCCCCGTTCCAGCGGCGCCCGCCCGTCGGCCGTCCGCCTGCCCAAGGCCGAGATCTTCTTCTGACACCGGGGCCCCGGCCGCGCCCGTCGGCCGGGGCCCTGTCGCGTCCGCGGCCGACGACGGCGGGCCCCAGCACCGGCACCGGACGACGCGAAGGCCGGTTGACCTGCTGGAACGCGGCGCGGGCGTACACTTTCACGCATCGCGCCGGCGGCGGCGACGGAGTGTCACGGCATGTCGGTCTCCCCGCCGAAGGACCGAGTCTTGTAGCGTTCCCTTGTTTTGCTCCTTACGCAAGGTTCTTCGCGGAAGGGCGGCGCGGCGTGATCATGGTCATCCTGCTGGTCTCCCTGACCTGCCTGCTGTGGGCCGGCCGGTGGATTCGCCCTGCCGCGCGCCGGAGCGCCCCGCCGCCGGCGCCGCCGACGCCGGGCGCGCCGGACGGGATGTGCGGCCATCCCGAGTCGATGACGGCCGTCCTCGACCCCGCCGACGAGGAGTACCTGGCCTGGCTGGCCGACCACCTGTGGCCGGAGGACGAGTACCTGGACGTCGAGCTGGGCCTGAGCGACGGCGAGGAGGAGGCCGGGGGCGGACTGCGGCGATGACCGGACGCTCGTGAAGCACGGCGGACCGCTCGGTGCGGGAGAATCACCGCCATGCGGTTCGGCGTTCTGGGGCCGGTGGAGGCGCGCCGCGACGACGGGCGCGTCCTGCCCGTCGGGGGACCGCGGGCGCGGGCTCTCCTGGCGCTGCTGCTGCTCGACGCGGGCCGCGTCGTCCCCGCGGAACGGCTCATCGACGGACTGTACGGGGAGCACCCTCCGGCGGGAGCGGCGAACGCGCTGCAGTCCCAGGTGTCGCGGCTGCGCAAAGCCCTGGGCGACGCCGCGCTCGTCGAAGGCACCGCGGCGGGCTACCGGCTGGCCGTCGCCCCGGAGTGCGTGGACGTGCACCGCTTCGAACGCCTCGCACGGGAGGGACGCGACGCCCTGGCCGACGGCGACCATGCCCGCGCCGCCGCGTCCCTGCGCGAGGCCCTCAGCCTGTGGCGCGGTCCGGCGCTGGCGGACGTGCCGCTGCACGGCGGGCACGCCGCGCGCCTGGAAGAGTCGCGCATCGCGGCCGTGGAAGACCACGCCGAAGCCGCGCTCGCGCTGGGCGAGGACGCGTCACTGGTGGCGTCCCTGCGGGAGGTCGTGGACGCGCATCCCCTGCGGGAACGCGCCCGGGGCCTGCTGATGCGGGCCCTGTACGGCAGCGGACGGCAGGCCGAAGCCCTCGCCGTCTACGAGGACGGCCGTCGGATCATCGCCGACGAGCTGGGCGCGGACCCGTCCGCCGAACTGTCCGCCCTGCACCTATCGATCCTGCGCGGTGAGTTGGGGCCGCGTCCCTCCGCCCCCGCCTCCCCGGCCCCTTCCGAGCACGTCGGGCTGCCCGCCCAGCTGACCAGCTTCGTGGGGCGGGAGGAGGAGCTGCGGCAGGTGGGCAAGCTGCTCGCCGAGGTGCGCCTGGTGACGCTGCTGGGGCCGGGCGGGGCCGGGAAGACGCGGCTGGCGGTCGAGGCGGCGGCGCGCGTGCGGGGCCCGGTGTGCTTCGTCGACCTTGCGCCGCTCGGCTCCGGCGCGGAGGTGCCCAAGGCGCTGCTGAGCGCGTTGGGCCTGCGGGAGAGCCCGGTGCGTCCGGAGGCTCCGGGCGAGCCGTCCGAGCATCCCGATCCGGTGGCGCGGCTCGTCGCGGCGCTGACCGGCCGCCGCATGCTGCTGGTCCTGGACAACTGCGAGCACGTGGTCGAGGACGCGGCGCGGATCGTCCATCGGCTGCTCAGCGCGTGCCCCGACCTGCGCGTCCTGGCCACCAGCCGGGAGGCCCTGGGCATCACCGGCGAGTCGCTGCGGCCGGTGCCGCCGCTGGCGGTGCCGCCCGCCGAGCCGGGCGTCCGGCCGAGCGCCGCGGAGGCGCTGCGGTACCCGGCGGTCCGGTTGTTCGCCGACCGCGCCGCGGCGGTGCGGCCCGGGTTCGCCGTGGACGACGCCACCGTCGGCCCGGTCCTGCGGATCTGCGCCGCGCTCGACGGGCTGCCGCTGGCGATCGAGCTGGCCGCGGCGCGGCTGCGCACGCTGCCGGTGGCCGAGGTCGCCGCCCGGCTGGACGACCGGTTCCGCCTCCTGTCGCGCGGCAGCCGCGCCGCCGCGCCCCGGCACCAGACGCTGCGCGCCGTGGTCGGCTGGAGCTGGGACCTGCTGGACGAGGCGGAGCGGCGGCTGGCCCGCCGCCTCACCGTCTTCGCCGGCGGCGTCACGCCCGAGGCCGCGGCGCGCGTCTGCGGCCTGCCCGAACCCGACGCCGACGAGCTGCTGACCGGCCTGGCCGACAAGTCGCTGCTGCAGCCGGAACCGGCCGCCGCGGGCGTCCGCTACCGCATGCTCGAGACCGTCCGGGCGTTCTGCGCGGAACGGCTGGAGGAGGCGGGCGAGCGGGACCGGATGCGCCGCGCCCACGCCGAGTACTTCCTGGAGCTCGCGCGGACCGCCGACCCGCACCTGCGCGGCCCGGCGCAGCTGGAGTGGCTGGCCCGGCTGGCCGCCGAGCACGGCAACCTGCACGCGGCGCTGCGCCGCTGCGTGCGCGCGGACCCGCCCCTGGCGCTGCGGCTGGTGGCGGCGCTGTCGTGGTACTGGTGGCTGCGCGGCCGCGTCGAAGGCGCGGTGCTGGCCGCCGAGCTGCTGCGCGCGATCGGCGCCGTCCCGCCGGAGGGCCTGGAGGAGGAGTTCGTCGCCTGCGTCGCCAACGCGGTGACGGGCGGGGCCGTGACCGGCGCGGACGCCGACCCGCTCCTGAGGGCGGCGTCGGCGGCGCTGCCGCGCCTGGGCCGCGAGCTGCGCCATCCCGCGACGCTGGTGCTGTGGGCGCTGACCAGGGGGCCGGTCGACGAGGACCCCGAGGCGTACGAGCGGATCATCGGCTCGGATCCGTGGACGTCCGCGCTGGTGCGCATGAGCGAGGCGTACGTGCTGCAGTTCGGCTCGCGGATGGCGGCGTCCGAGGCCGAGGCGGAGGCGGCGCTGGCCGGGTTCCGGGCGGTGGGCGACCGGTGGGGCATGGCCAACTCCCTGGACCTGCTGGCGCAGCTGGCCGCCTGGCGGGGCGACCGCGAGCGCGGCAGGCGCCTGCTGAACGAGGCCCTCGACCTGCTCGAACCGCTCGGCGCCCTGGAGGACACCTCCGACCTGCTGTGCCGCCGCGGGGAGCTGTCCCTGCAGGACGGCGACGCGGCCGCGGCCGTCGCGGACTTCACCGCGGCCGTCGAGCTGGCCCGCCGGTCGGGCGCCCCCGACAAGATCGCGGCGGGGTACCACGGGCTCGGCGACGCGGCGCGGCTGCGCGGCGACCTGGCCGAGGCGCGCCGCCATTACGAGGCGGCGGTGCACGCGTTCGGCAGCGAGCGGTTCCTCGCCCAGGCCACGCGGGCGGCGGCGCACGTCGGGCTCGGCTGGGTGGCCGCGTCCGAGGGCGACCTGGAGGCGGCGCGGCGCCTGCACCGGCGGGCGCTGGACATGTCGTTCGACCACGCCATCTTCATGCAGCGCGCGGAGGCGGTCGTCGGCCTGGCGGGCGTCGCGCTGCGGGAGGGCGACGCCGAACGGGCCGCCTTCCTGCTCGGCGCCGCGGCCGCCCTCCAGAGCGGCGCGGCGGCCCGCACGCCCGACGCCGCACGGGTCACCGCCGAAGCGCGCGAGCTGCTCGGCGAGGCCGCCTTCTCCGCCGCCTTCGCGCGGGGCGCGGCCCTGACGCCCGACGAGGCCCTCGCCGCCGCCCACGCCTGACGTCTTCCGCCCGGCCGCGCGCGGCCGCCGGG
>NZ_BCQU01000146.1:0-8688 GCF_001552235.1 Actinomadura rubrobrunea NBRC 15275
GGCCCAGCCTGGCGGCGTGCGCGCGGCGCGGCTGGCCGTTCGTCGCGGTGGCCCTGGGCGCGGTCGCGGCCGTGCTCGGCGCCTACCTGGCGGCCGACATCGGCACGCGGGCCGGGGACCGGGCGTCCGCCGCGGAGCGGGGGACCGCCCTCGACCAGGCGCCCGTCGCCGACCGCGCGCCCGCGCCCGACCCGGCGCCCGCGCCCCGGCGGACCGGCGCGCCGAGGCTGATCAGCTCGTACACGACGCGGTTCACCCCGGGCGAGCCGCGGGTGCGCAACATCCAGATCGCGGCGCGGATCCTGGACGGCACGGTGGTGCGGCCCGGGCGGACGTTCTCGTTCAACAAGGTGATCGGCCCGCGCACCCGCGCGCGCGGCTACGTCCCCGCCCCGTCGATCCGCGGCGACCGGATGATCGCCGACGACGTGGGCGGCGGCATCTGCCAGGTCTCCTCGACGCTGTTCAACGCGGTGTTCGAGGCCGGGATGCGCATCCGCGACACCCGCTCCCACACCCTGTGGATGCCGGAGTACCCGGTCGGCCGCGAGGCCGCCGTCTCCTACCCCGAGCTGGACTTCACCTGGGAGAACGACTCCGGGCACCCGGTGACGATCCGCGCCTTCGCCACCGACTCGTCCCTGACCGTCAGCCTGTGGGGCGTGCGCCGCTACGACGTGCGCGCCAAGACCTCGCGCCGGTACGGGTTCACGCCCTACCGGACCGTCACCGACCGCGGCCCCCGATGCCTGCCCACGCGCGGCGCCCGCGGCTTCGAGGTCGACGTGTGGCGGGTCCTGCGACGCGACGGCCGCACCGTGCGCCGGGAACGGTTCCACACCACCTACCAGCCGCAGGCGCGGGTCCGGTGCGTCGGCCTCTCCGGCGACCGCCGCGCCGGCGCCGACCGGTGATCGCGGACGGCGTATCGTGGGACGTGTCAGGAGGGGGCATGGCACTGCGTGAGGGAACGCACGAGTTCGGACCGGACGACGGGCGGCTGTTGATCATGACGAGCCGCAGCGGGCTGGGCCGCCGCGCCGGCCACGACCTGACGATCGAGGCCACGCGTTGGCGCGGCACCGCCGTCGTCGGCGGGTCCGCCGAGGAGTCGTCGGTCGAGGTCGCCGTGGACGTCTCCGGGCTGCTGGTGCGCGAGGGGACCGGCGGGGTGCTGCCGCTGTCCGACGCCGACCGCGAGCAGATCGCCGGGAACCTGCGGCAGATCCTGCGCGCCGCCGAGCACCCTGAAATCACCTTCCGCTCCACCGGCGTCACCGGGACGCCCGAGCGGTTCACCGTCGAGGGCGAGCTGACCATCGCCGGACGCACCGAGCCGCTCACCGTCACGGCGCGGGCGGACGGCGACCGCGTCAAGGGCGAGGCCACCGTCACGCAGACCCGCTGGGGCATCAAGCCGTACTCGGCGTTCTTCGGCGCCCTCAAACTCGCCGACGACGTTCGGGTGTCCTTCGACGTCGCCGTCTGATCGACCGCCTGCTCAGCGGGCGCGCGACACCCGCCGCTCGTCCCAGACCGGCTCGGGCGACTCGTACGCCGAGCCGTCCGCCCCGAACACCAGGAACCGGTCGAACGACCTGGCGAACCAGCGGTCGTGCGTGACCGCCACGACCGTGCCCTCGTACGACTCCAGGCCCTCCTGCAGCGCCTCGGCGCTGGCCAGGTCGAGGTTGTCGGTCGGCTCGTCGAGCAGCAGCAGCGTCGCCCCGCCCAGCTCCAGCAGCAGGATCTGCAGCCGGGCCTGCTGCCCGCCCGACAGCGTCTCGAACGGCTGCTCGGCGCACACCTGCAGCTCGTAGCGCGCCAGCGCCGCCATCGCGTCGTTGCGCAGCAGCGCGTGCTCGATCATGACGATCTCGCGGGGCGTGCGTCCCGCCAGGTCGGGCCGGGCGTGCGTCTGCGCGAACAGCCCCGGCACCACCCGCGCCCCCAGCCGCGCCGTGCCCGTGTGCGCCACCGGCTCCACGGGCGCCGCGCCGCGCGGCCGCTGCTCGGCCACCGCCGCCAGCAGCCGCAGGAAATGCGACTTGCCCGAGCCGTTGGAGCCCAGCACCGCGACCCGCTCGCCGTACCAGAACTCGGCGTCGAACGGCCGCATCAGCCCGGTCAGCTCCAGCTTCTCGCAGATCACCGCGCGTCTGCCGGTGCGGCCGCCGCGCAGCCGCATCTTGAGGTTCTGGTCCCGCGGCGGGATCTCCGGCGGCCCCGCCTCCTCGAACTTGCGCAGCCGCGTGCGCGCCGCCTGGTAGCGGGACGACAGGTTGTCGTTGAAGGCGGCCTTCTGCTTGAGCGAGTTGACCAGCTCCTTGAGCTTGGCGTGCTCCTCGTCCCAGCGGCGCCGCAGCTCCTCCAGGCGCGCGTTGCGGTCCCGGCGGGCCTGGGCGTACGTCGAGAAGCCGCCGCCGTGCACCCACACCTTGCGCGCCTCGACGGTGACGATGCGGTCGGCGGCCTGGTTGAGCAGCTCCCGGTCGTGGGACACCAGCAGCACCGTCTTGGGCGTCTCCCGCAGCCGCCCCTCCAGCCACTGCTTGCCGGGGACGTCGAGGTAGTTGTCGGGCTCGTCCAGCAGCAGCACCTCGTCGGGGCCGCGCAGCAGCGCCTCCAGCACCAGGCGCTTCTGCTCGCCGCCCGACAGCGTCCGCACCTCCCGCCACCGGCACGACTCGTAGGGGACGCCGAGCGCCGCCACGCAGCAGGCGTCCCACACCACCTCGATGTCGTAGCCGCCCGCGTCGCCCCAGCCCGCGAGCGCCTCGGCGTAGCGCATCTGGGCGGGCTCGTCGTCGCGCTCCATCATGGCCCGCTCGGCGGCCTCCAGCTCGGCCGCCGCCTCCCGCACGGCGGCCGGAGCGGTGGACAGCAGCAGATCGTGGACGGACGAGGCGTCCCGGATGCCGCCGATGAACTGCCGCATCACGCCGACGCCGCCGCTGCGCGAGATCGTCCCCTGCTGCGGCGCGAGATCCCCGGCGATCAGGCGCAGCAGCGTGGTCTTGCCCGCCCCGTTCGGGCCGACCAGCGCGGCGACCGTCCCGTCGCCGACACGGAACGACACGTCATCGAGCAGGACCCGCCCGTCGGGGAGGGTATGGCTGAGATGTCCCACCTCGACGTGCCCCACGCGTCCCCCTTCGGCGGCATCGGCATGCGGACGCTCCGAGTCTGGAAAGCCGTCGCCTCCCGGGGCAACAAGTTTTCGTGGCGCGTCGTCAACCCTCAGGTCAGGAGGGCGGCGACGCGGGCGGCGGCGTCGGAGCGGGGGAGCTTCTCGGTGGCGCCGCCGGCCCGGTGCGTCAGCTCCACGGTCCCCTCGGCCAGGCCGCGCCGCCCGACCGTGATCCGGAACGGGATGCCGGTCAGCTCCGCGTCGCGGAACTTCACGCCGGCGCGGTCGGGCCGGTCGTCGATGACCGCGTCGACGCCCGCGTCCAGCAGCGCCCGGTAGATCTCCTCGCCCGCCTCGGCGACGTCGGCGTCGCCCGCCTGCGCGACCACCACCACCGCGTGGAACGGGGCGATCGACGGCGGCCAGACGATGCCGCGCTCGTCGTGGTGGACCTCGACGGCGGCCGCCATCGCCCGCTCGATCCCGATGCCGCAGCCGCCCATGAGCAGCGGGACGCGCTTGCCGTCCCGGTCCAGCACCTCGGCGCCGAGGGCGCGGGCGTAGCGGTCGCCGAGCCGGGCGGCGCGGCCGACCTCGACGGCCCGCTCCGCGAGCAGCGGCTCGCCGCACCGGGGGCACGGCTCACCGGCGGCGACCTGCCGCAGATCGGCCCAGGACCCGACGGCGATGTCGCGTTCGACGTCCACGCCGCGCAGGTGGACGTCGTCGACATTCGCGCCGGTGAACATCGCCCGGCGGCCGCGCAGCGCCTCGTCGGCGATCACGCGCAGGTCGGTGACGCCGACCGCGCCGAGGCTGCCCGGCAGCGCGCCGAGCGCGGCCCGGATCTCCTCCGGTTCGGCGGGGCGCAGCGTCGCCGCGCCGGTCGCGTCGAGGAGCTTGCGCTCGTTCAGCGCGTGGTCGCCGCGCAGCAGCACCAGCGTGAGCCGGTCGTCGACGGCGTACACGAGCGTCTTGATCTGCCGGTCCGCCGGGGCGCCGTGGTCGCGGGCCAGATCCTCGATCGTGCGGACGCCCGGCGTGTCGAAGGGCTCGGGGGCGGGCAGCCCCGGGCCGTCCTCGACCTCCGGCACGCGGGAGGCGGCGGCGTCCGCGTCGGCCGCGTAACCGCAGCCCGGCGAGCGGACGATCACGTTCTCGCCCGCGTCGGTGAGGCACACGAACCCGGTCGCGTCCGGACCGCCCGCGGTCCCCGCGGACGCCGCCACGGGGATCACCGGGACGCCGAGGCGCTCGAAGATCCGGGCGCAGGCGTCGCGGAAGGCCGCGACCGACTCCTCCAGACCCGCCTGGTCGAGGTCGAAGCTGTAGGCGTCCGCCAGGGTGAACTCGCGGACGCGCAGCAGGCCGCCCTTGGGGCGCGGCTCGTCGCGGAACGCGGTCCGGACCTGGTACCACCGCTGCGGCAGCTGCTTGTAGGAGCCGAGCTCCCGCGCGACCGCCGCGGCGGCCTCCTCGTGGGACGCGCCGAGCGCCAGCTCGGCGTCCCGCCGGTCCCGCAGCCGGAACAGCTCCGGGCCCAGCCGGTCCCACCGGCCCGAACGCCGCCACACCTCGGCCGGGTGCAGGGCCGGGAGCAGCACCTCCTGGCCGCCGATCCGCGCCAGCTCCTCCCGGACGATCCGGATGATCTTGGCGCGGACGCGGACCGCCAGCGGCAGCAGGCTGTAGTGCCCGGCGTGCAGCGGCCGGATGTGCCCGGCGCGCAGCAGCAGCCGGTGGCCGGCGGACTCGGCCTCCGCCGGGTCGTCGCGAAGCGTCGGAACATGCAGCCTGGACCAGCGCATGGCGCGCCAGGCTACCGCAGCGGCCGGGCGCCGGCGGGAAGGTGCGCTTGACGTGCGGGCGGAATGTGTGCTTGGCGGGCGGCGACACTTAGTACCCTCGTCAGCGTGAGTCGTGAAGGTGTGACGCCGCAGAGCGAAGATTTCTCCGCCTGGTACAACGAGCTGGTCGTCAAGGCGCAGCTCGTCGACCGTGGTCCGGTGCGGGGGACGATGGTCATCCGACCGTACGGGTACCGGGTCTGGGAGCTGCTCCAGGCGGACCTGGACCGGCGGATCAAGGAGGCCGGGCACGACAACGCCGTCTTCCCGGTGTTCATCCCGGAGTCCTACCTCAAGCGGGAGGCCGAGCACGTCGAGGGCTTCTCGCCCGAGCTGGCCGTGGTGACCATCGCGGGCGGCAAGGAGCTGGAGGAGCCGCTGGTGGTGCGGCCCACCTCCGAGACGGTCATCGGCGAGTACATGGCGAAGTGGATCGAGTCGCACCGCGACCTTCCGCTTCTGCTCAACCAGTGGGCCAACGTGGTCCGCTGGGAGATGCGGCCCCGGATGTTCCTGCGCACCACCGAGTTCCTGTGGCAGGAGGGCCACACCGCCCACATCGACGAGGAAGACGCGATGCGCGAGACGATGTGGGCGCTGGAGACCTACGCGGCCGTGGCCCGCGAGCTGGCCGCCATGCCGGTGGTGGCGGGGGAGAAGACCCCCGGCGAGCGCTTCGCCGGCGCCGTGCGCACCTTCACGATCGAGGCCATGATGCGCGACGGCCGCGCCCTGCAGGCCGGCACGTCCCACTACCTGGGCACCAACTTCGCCAAGGCGTTCGAGATCCAGTACCAGGACGAGGAGGGGCGGCTCCAGCTCGCCCACACCACGTCCTGGGGCATGAGCACCCGCATGATCGGCGGCGTGATCATGACGCACGGCGACGACAAGGGCCTGGTGCTGCCGCCGCGGCTGGCCCCCTACCAGGTGGTGATCGTCCCGATCGGCCGCAAGGAGCAGGGCGAGCGCGCCGCCGCCGAGGCCCGCCGCCTGGGCGCGGCGATCAAGGCGATGGGCATCCGCGTCCACGTGGACGACAACCGCCCGCAGCTGTCCCCCGGGTACAAGTTCAACGAGTGGGAGATGCGCGGCGTCCCGGTCCGCATCGAGCTGGGCATGCGCGACCTGGAGAACGGCGTCGCCACCGTCGTGCGCCGCCTGCCGACCGTGGAGGGGCAGGGCAAGGAGCAGATCCCCCTGGAGAAGGTGCCCGAGCTGCTGCCCGGCGTGCTCGCCGACTTCCAGGCGTTCCTGCTGGCCCGCGCCGAGGCGTTCCGCGACGAGCACACCGCCGACGTGGACTCCTGGGACGACTTCACCGCCCAGGTCGCCGGCGGCTGGGCCAACGCGTTCCACTGCGGGCGCGGCGAGTGCGAAGACGAGATCAAGGCCGACACCGCCGCCACTCCCCGGGTCATCCCCCAGCAGGCGCCCGAGGAGACCGGCGTGTGCGTCAAGTGCGGGCGTCCGTCGGCGTACGGCAAGCGCATCCTGTTCGGCAAGGCGTACTGAGCCGGCGGTGAGCGCGTCCTGAGCCGCCGACCGGGCTTCACGGATCGTCGCGTTCCGGCGCCGTCGCGCGCGAGGCGGCGCCGGAACCCTCGGCCGGGGCCCGTGCCGGAGGCTCGGCCGCGCCGAGGCCGCCGTCGCGGGAGCCGCCGCCGGAACCGTTGCGGGCGGCGAGCACGGCGCGGCGCGACAGCAGCGGCTGCACGAACCACGCCCACGCGCACAGCGCGGCGATCACCGCGCCGCCGACGGCGGCCGCGGCGTCCGACAGCAGCGTCTCCATGATCAGCGCGGTGGCCGCGGTGATCGACACCGCCAGGGCCACCGCCCCGCAGATGCCGAACCGGTTGGCCCGCCGGATGAGCAGCGACTTCTGCCCCAGCCGGAACAGGATCCGGTGCTGGGTGACCGGGGCGATGAAGCAGATCGACGCCAGCGCCGCCCCGAGCAGCGCCACGTAGTACAGCGCGCGCCCGCCGTCGTCGACGTCGCGGAACCCGACCGCGAACGGCACGGTGAGCAGGAACGCGAAGAGCACCTGGACGCCGGTGACGGCCACGCGGAACCCCTGCAGCAGCTCCATCAGCTGTCGATCGAGGCGCTCGTGCTCGGTCTCGTTGCGCGGCTTCTCGTCGCCCGGTGCGGACGGCATGCGTCCCATGCAACGCAATTACCCGGTCATTTAACTCTCAAGCCATGTCATAGGCGATGCCGGGCATGTGCGACATGGGGGCCGGGGGCGTCAGCCGAGCGGCGGCGGCGGCACGCGGACGGCGAGCATGGACACGTCGTCGCGCAGGTCGCCGTCGCAGAACTCCAGCAGCTCGTGCTCCACGGCGCCGAGCATGTCCTCCAAGGGGGCGGCGGCGTGCGCGGCCAGCACGTCCGTCAGCCGGTCCGCGCCGAACTGCCGCCGCGTCGCGTCGCACGCGTCCAGCACGCCGTCGGAGTGCAGGAACAGGGTGTCGCCGACGCCGAGGTGCACGGTGTCGCACCCGGCGTCGAAGACGGCGAACAGGCCGAGCGGCACGCCCCCGCCCGAGGTCGTGCGGATCACCCCGTCGGCCCGGACCACGATCGCGGGCGGATGGCCCGCCGTGGCGAGCGACACCGTGACCCGTTCGCTGCCCTGCACGAGCACGCCCATGACCGCGGTGACGAAGCGGTCCTCGCCCAGCAGCACCTCGTTCACCTCGGCCAGCACCTCGGTCGGACCGGCCTTGCGGCGCGACAGCAGCCGGACGCCGTGCCGGGCGGTGGCGGTCACCGCCGCGGCGTCCTCGCCCTTGCCGCACACGTCGCCGAGGACCAGCCCCCAGCCGTCCGGCGTCGGGAACACGTCGTAGAAGTCGCCGCCGACCTCCACGCCGCCGGTGGCGCCCAGGTAGCGTCCGGCCAGCGCCAGCCCCGGGATCGCGGGCAGCTCCTTGGGCAGCAGGCTGGACTGCAGCGAGTCGGCGACCTGGGCGCGACGCCGGTACAGCCGGGCGGCGCGGATCACCAGGCCGACGTGGCGGCCGAGCCGCTGCACCACCGCCAGGTCGAGCAGGTCGAACGGGCCGTGCTCGCCGCCGACCGCCAGGGTGATCGTGCCCAGGCAGCGCTCGCCGTCGTC
The DNA here is from genome assembly GCF_001552235.1 of Actinomadura rubrobrunea NBRC 15275. Lineage (NCBI taxonomy): Bacteria > Bacillati > Actinomycetota > Actinomycetes > Streptosporangiales > Thermomonosporaceae > Actinomadura > Actinomadura viridilutea. The sequence continues at coordinate 8,105 of NZ_BCQU01000146.1, forward strand.
CACCGGCACGCACAGCACCGACGCGGCGCCGATCGCGAGGCAGACCGGCCGGCCGTCCTCGCACGCGCCCAGCAGCTCCAGGTCGTCCACGTGCGGGCGCAGGGCGCCGTGCCGACTGGCGAAGACGGTGCGGGGGAGGGTGTCGGGGCCGGGAGACAGCTCCTCGATCCGGCGGGCCGCCTCGACGGACGCGTCGTCCCGCGGCCCCAGCACCACCTGGCGGCGCAGCTCGACGCCCTCGGCGCGGTCGGCCTCCTCGGCGCCCGCGCCGGGCCGCCCGGGCGCGTCGGGCACCAGATCGATGATCACCCAGTCGGCCAGCTCGGCGGCCAACAGGCGGGCGCAGCGCCGCACCGCGACCGTCTCGTTGAAGACCGGCTCCTGCAGCAGCAGCTCGCCGGCGTCGGCCAGCACGTCCATCCGGTGCACGAGCGTCGCCACGGCCTCGTCATCGCGCCGCGGCGCGGGCACGGGCTCGTCGCGCGCCGGCGGGGGCACGGGCTCGCCGCGCGCCAAGGCGGCGCGCGCCGCCCGCGGCCCGGACGGCGTCGGGGGCGCGGACGCCGCTCGGGAGGCGCGCCGGG
>NZ_BCQU01000147.1:0-8325 GCF_001552235.1 Actinomadura rubrobrunea NBRC 15275
CCAACGCCAGCACGCGCCCCGCGTCCAACGCGGCGAGCGTCGACGACAGGCCGAGCGCCCCGGTCACCCCGTTCAGCACCACGTCGCACGGCCACCGCGCCAGTTCGGCGACGGCGTCCGGGCCGGCCAGGACCTTGGGCGGCGCGGCCTCGCGGTCCGTGCACGCGGCGGCCAGCCGGGACCGCAGCTCCTCGGCGGCGCTCTCGTGCGGAACCGCGACGGCCTCGACGCCGAGCGCGGCCGCCTGCCGGGCGAGCAGGTCGACACGGCGGCCCCCGGCGGCCAGCCCGACGACCCGGAACCGCTCGGGATTGCGCGTGACGACGTCGACGGCCTGGGTGCCGATGGATCCGGTCGATCCGAGGATGACCACGTCGCGGCGTGCGCCGCCGCGCGTGGTCTCCTCAGCGGTCATCAGGCGTCCTCACCCGAGCCCTGCTCGATGGCCGCGGGCGTCTTGGCCATCGCGCCGCGCTTCAGGTGCCCGTCGCCGTCGCCGTTGGTCAGGGAGCCGTCGACGTACGCGCGGTTGAGGGCGACCCGCACCTTGCCGATCGCGCGCCGGGCGACCGGCGCGGGGACGCCGTTGCCGTCGGAACCGGCGGGGATGCGCGGCAGCGTCTTGCGGGCGCGCAGCTTGGGCAGCTGGTCGGCGGACGGCGGCTTGTGGATCTCGGTCATCGCGCCCGACGGCGACCGCTTGATCACGCCCGTCTCGACGCCGTGCGCCAACGTCTCCTGGTCCCGGCGCTGCAGGCCCAGGCAGAGGTGGCGCGTGATGAAGAAGGCCAGGACCGGCCCGGCGAGGACGGCGAAGCGGAAGACCCACGTGGTCGCGAACAGCGGGACGTGGAAGGTCTTGGCGATGACGTCGTTGCCGCCGGCCAGCCACAGCAGGCCGAAGAAGGTGACGCCGGCCGCCCCGATGCCGGTGCGGGTGGCGGCGTCGCGCGGCCGGTCGAGCAGGTTGTGGTAGCGCGGGTCGTTGGTGGCCCACCGTTCCAGGAACGGATAGAGCGCCAGCCCGGTGAAGAGCAGCCCCGGCACCACCAGGCCCGGGATGATCAGGCTGAGGGTCAGCGTGTGCCCGAAGGCGGTGATCTCCCAGGAGGGCATGATGCGCAGCGCGCCCTCCAGCCAGCCCAGGTACCAGTCCGGCTGGGATCCGGCGCTGATCTCCGAGGGCTGGTAGGGGCCGTACAGCCACACCGGGTTGATCTGCAGGAACGTGGCCAGCAGCGCGGTGACGCCGACGACGAACATGGCGAAGGCCGTGGTCTTCGCCACGAACACCGGGAAGAACGGCACGCCGATCTGGTTGCGCTCGGTCCGGCCGCGTCCGGGGAAGTGGGTGTGCATCACGCGCCAGGGCAGCACGATCCCGTGCAGCGGCACGAGCGCGAGCATGATCCCGGGGATCAGCAGCACGTGCAGGATGTAGAGCCTGGTCATCAGGTCCTCGCCGGGGAACTCCCCGCCGAAGAGGAAGAAGGCCAGGTAGCTGCCCACCACGGGGATCGCCATGACCATGCCGTGCGCGATGCGCAGCCCGGTGCCCGACAGCAGGTCGTCGGGCAGCGAGTAGCCCGCGAAGCCCTCGGCCAGGGAGAGCGCGAGCAGGGCGACGCCGAGGAGCCAGGAGACGTCGCGCGGTTTGCGGAATGCTCCGGTGAAGAAGATGCGGAGCATGTGGACCATCATGGCCGCGAGGAAGATGTTGGCGGCCCAGTGGTGGATCTGCCGCAGAAGCAGCCCGCCGCGCACCTCGAAGGAGATGTGCAGGACGGAGGCGTAGGCCTCGCTCATCCGCACTCCCTGCAGCGGCTCGTAGGCGCCGTCGTAGACCGTTTCCGCCATGCTGGGCTTGAAGAACAGGGTGAGGAACGCCCCGGTCAGCAGCAGGACGAAAAAGGAGTACAGCGCGATCTCGCCGAGCAGGAACGACCAGTGATCGGGGAACGCCTTGCGCATGGCGCGGCGGAAGAACGACGAGGATCCGAAGCGCTCGTCTATCGCGTCGGCCGCGCCGAGCACCTTGCCTTCCACTGACATCCGTGTACTCACCAGCCTTCGACAGCCCAGTCGGGACCCGAACAGCTCTCCATCTCCCGTGAAGACGCGAGCGGCCGCCGAAATGTGACATCGGGCGGCGGAGCCCGTGGTCGGGGCGGCGATGTCACGCCGAAAGGGGCGCCGCGCGTCTTCATTGGTGACCGGTCATGGCTCGGGCACGACCTGGCCGGCGGCCGCAGCTCTCCACCCCCGTGCGGTGCCCCGTCATGCGGGGCGAGCCCTTTCAGTGAGGTGAGACATGGACTCCGCTCCGGAGACCGCCTACGCCGACCCGAAAGCTTGGAAGGTCGACGCGGACGCCAGCGAGGCGACCCTGTCGCTGATGGACCGGCGGGGACCGCGTCCCCTGCTCCGGTTGACGGATTTCCACGGTTCCTTCTACCTGCGGCCGAACGGGGACTTGGCGGGGTTCGCGCTGCACCTGGAACTGCCCCCGGAGGCGAGGTCGTCATGGCCGGGCGGGCAGGCCGCGCCGTCGCTCTTCTGGGAGTCGGTCAACCTGCGGCCGTCGCGGGAACGCGGGCTGATCGGACGCGGCCGGCTCTGCCTGGGCCGCCGCGAGACGTGGTCGACCGTGTCGGGGATGTGCACGCGGGTGCCGTGCCGCGATTCCGAGCTGCCCTATCTGAAGATCGTGCTGGACACCATGTTCGCCTCGCTGGCGCTGCGCTGGCCGGCCGAGGCGGCCCGCCACTTCCGGCCGGTGACGCTGCAGCTGTTCACCGAGATCCGGCCGAGGGGCGGGTCCGCCCCGCGCCGGTCGGACGCTCCCCAGGGGCCGTCCGCCTGACAGGGCGGCCCGCGGTGTCAGGAGACCGTTCTCCGGTAGCCGGCGTTCTCCTGGGTCTGCCGATGCGTCACCCAGTTGGCCACGTGCACCCTCGACGAGCAGTTGAGCTTGCGCATGATCTTTCGAAGGTGGTTGACCGCCGTCCATTCGGCGATGCCCAGCCGCCGGGCGATCTCCCGGTTGGTCAGGCCGTGCGCGACCAGCTCGGCCACCTCGTGCTCGCGCTGGGTCAGCGGGCTCACCAGTTCGAGGTCGAACCTGCGGGGGGTTCTGGCGTCCTGGGGGACGGGCTGGAGGGCCGTCGCGATCGCGCGGCGCGCGGACGTGCGGCGCCCCTCGTCCCAGGCGGCGCCGAACGCGGCGCCGCCGAGCCGGATCCGGGCGCGCTCGACCAGGTCGTCGAGCGCCGGCCGCAGGTGGTCGGGCGCCGGGACGCCCAGTTCGCCGCGCAGGGCGCCCGCGGCCGACAGCAGCACGGCGCAGCGCCGCCAGCGTTCCCGGTCGCGGCCGTGGCGCGCCAGGATGTCCGCGGCGGTCTCCAGGCAGCCGGGCACCGCGGTCGCCTCGGTGCCGTCGGCCAGCAGCTCCAGCGCCCGGCCGACCAGTTCCTCGGCGCGGGACAGGTCGCCGCGCTGCGCGGCGACGCCGCCGAGCACGGCGCAGCCGATCGCCTCTTCCCGGGCGTCGCCGAGCCAGCGGAACGTCTCGATCGCCGAGTCGGCGAGCCGCGCCGCCTCGGCGAGGTCGCCGAGGTCGCGGCGCACCGCGGCCAGGTCGCGCGTCGCGCGGCCGTGCCCGTGCGCGTCCCCGCTCGAGCGGCGGGCCGCCGCGGCCTCGCGCAGCAGATCGGCCGCGGCGTCCAGGTCCCCGCGCAGGTACGCGGCCGTGCCGAGATGGTGCAGGCATGCGGCGGCGCCTCGGTGGTCGCCCACGGTCCGGCACCTCTCCCGCGCGCGTCCGACCCGTTCCTCGGCGTCGTCCTCGCGTAGCAGGACGCTCAGTTCCGCGGCCGCCTCCAGGGCCGCGGCCTCCTGCTCGCGGGTGAGGCCGCCCACCGCCAGGGCCCGGTTCAACCGGTCCAAACCGTCGCGCAGTCGACCCGACGCGATCAGGTACGGTCGCAGCGCGGTGGCCAGGGCGGCGGCCTCCCCGCCGTCGAAACGTTCCACGAAGAAGTCGAAGGCCGCCTCCAGTTCCCGGTTCCACCGGGTGAGCTGCCGGCTCCAGCTGCCCTGTTGCGGGCCGCGCAACTCGTGCTCGGCCGCCTGGGCGACCGCGAGGAAGTAGGCGGCGTGCGCCTGCTCCACGCGTTCCAGCTCTCCGGCCTGGCGCAGCGCGTTGAGCGCGAAGGAGCGCACGGTGCCCAGCATGGAGAAGCCGAGCTCGCCGTTGCCCTGGTCCTCCTGGGTCAGCAGGTTCTTGTCGACCAGGGTGGACAGCAGCGCGTCCACCGGCTCGGCGGACGGCGGCACCACCGCGTGGGCCGCGCTGATCCCGAACGCGCCGGTGAAGACCGCCAGCCGGATGAATCCGGACCATTCGGTCTCGGTGAGCCGGTCGCAGCTGCGCGCGATCGCGGCCTTCATGCTCAGGTGCTGGGACAGCGTGTCGGCCCGGCTTCCGTACAGGCAGTCCAGTCCCTCGTCCAACGCGTCGAGCAACGCGCCCGGCGTCAGCAGTTTCAGCCGGGACGCCGCCAGTTCGATCGCCAGCGGCAGGCCGTCGAGCCGCCGGCACAGCTCGGCGACGGTGTCCCGGTTCTCGTCGGTGAGGTCGAATCCCGGGCGCACCACCCTGGCCCGCTGCAGGAGGAGTTCGACGGACGGCACGTGCGCGAGGTGCTCCGGGGACGTGTCCGGCCCCGGGACCGGCAGGGGGGCGAGGCGGAACAGCGCACGCTCGTACAGGTGGGGGGCCTCCTGTCCGACGACCAGCACACGCAGCTGCGGGCATTCGGCGAGCAAGGGGCGGGCGAGGGCGGCGACCTCGTCCATGAGGTCCTCGCAGTGGTCGAGGACGAGCAGAGCCTCCCGGTCGCCGAACCACTCGGCGATGCGGGCCAGCGGGGGACGCCCCTCCGGTTCGAGCCGCCCGTCCGCCGGCTCCAGCGCCCGGCTCAGCCGTTCGGCCAGACCGGCTCCGCGCTCCAGCCGCCCCAGGTCCACGTAGCAGCCGCCGTCGAGCTTGGCGCACAGTTCCTCGAAGAGGGCGACCGCCAGTCGGCTCTTGCCGACGCCGGCCGGGCCGGTGAGCGCCACCATCCGCGCCGCGGGGGCCAGGAGCAGCTCACGCAGCGCCTCCAGCTCCGCGGCGCGTCCAATCAGCGGGCCGATGGAAAAGAACAGGTCGGCCGGACCGCGTCCGTCCGCACCGCCATCCAGTTGCACGAAGCGTGGCGTGGTGGGTCGCGTGAATCGTTGCATGGCATGCATAGCTGCTCATTTCCCGGCCTCGGACGAGCGCCCCCTGACATCACCCCGTCGACAGCCTGCGATATCACATGGATACGTTTCTACAATGAATACAGCATAACCACCCGATGTGACATCGACAACAACAAGTATTGCCATACATGTAACGAGGGGAAGGCCCGCGGCGGCCGAACCTACTCTTAAGAGAGGGTCGAGATTTACGCAGATGGGCACGCCCGCACGCGGCCCGACCCGACCACGGAACACACGAGGCCCAATATGCGAGCGCCAGGGTCACATATACCTTACCCCGCCATGATCATCAAGTGGCGGATCAGCAAATCCCTAATACGCCCTCACGCACAGTGACAATTGTCAGGCAGCACGGATTCGCCGTTCGGGGAAGTTCAAAAATCAACTGGATGCCTCCCTGGGCGCACCAGTCGAAGGACATGCGCGCCGGCGAGTACTCCGCCATTTAAGACGCACGGGGCACCCTCGCTGTGACATCGCCGCCGGGCGGACGGCTACAGATACGTTGACCGCATGCGGACGTCGGCGAGCATCCGGCCGGCGCTGCCCTCGAACACCACCGACCCGGCCTCCAGCACGCAGGCGCGCCCCGCCACCGACATCACGACCTCCGCCGCCTGCTCGGCGAGCAGGATCGCGGTGCCCATCGCACCGATGTCGCCGAGCCGCAGCAGGATCTCGTCGACGCTCTTGGGCGCCAGCCCGTAGGACACGTCGTCGATCATCAGCAGGCCGGGCCGTCCCATCATCGCCCGGGCGATGGCGCACATGCGCCGCTCGCCGTACGGCAGCGTGCCGGCGGCGCGGTCCAGGCGCCGACGCAGCACGGGGAACAGCTCCAGGACGGGCTCCATGTCGATCCGGTCCTCCCGCAGGGCCCCCAGCCTGAGGTTCTCCGCGACCGTCAGCCCGTCGAACAGCGCGCCGTCCTCCGGGACGAGGGCCAGACCGCGGCGCGCGAGCCGTTCGACCGGCATGCCGGTGACGTCCCGTCCGCCCAGCCGCACCGTCCCGCCCCGGACGGGGATCAGCCCGGCCACCGCGTGCAGCAGCGTGGTCTTGCCCGCCCCCGCCGGACCGACCAGCGCGACGATCTCGCCGGCGGCGACGTCCAGGTCCACGCCGTTGAGGACGCGGCCGCGCCCGGGACCGGCGACCAGGCCGCGCACCGACAGCAGGTTCATCCGCCCTGGGGACGGCCGTACCGGGCCCGCAGGCAGCTCTCGACCGCACGCGGATGCCCTACGACGTCATACGGAGCGCCCATCAGCAGCTTCCTGCCCTTCTCCATGGTCAGCACCTGATCGCTCACCGCCAAGATGATCTTCAAGACGTGCTCCACGCACAAGATCGTCATCCCCGAGTCGCGCAGTCGGCGCAGCACGTCGAGGCACTGCTCCGCCTCGGACGGCCGCAGCCCGGCCATCAGCTCGTCGAGCAGCAGCAGGCTCGGCCGCAGCGCCAGCGCCCTCGCCAGCTCCAGCCGTCGGGCGTCGGCCAGGCCCAGGCGATCGGGCGGCGTCCCGGGCGCGGCGGTGAACCCGACCTCTTCCAGCAGCTCGTCGGCGAGCGCGGCGACGGCGCGGCGGCCGCTTACGCGGTACCGGCCGTGCAGCACGCCGACGGCCACGTTGTCGCGGGCGCTCATGTCGGGGAACACCCGGGGGACCTGGAAGGTCCGCGCGACGCCCGCCGCGACCGCCTGCCACGGCCTGGCCCCGGTGATGTCGCGGCCGTGCACCACGACCCGTCCGCGCGCCGGGCGCAGCTGGCCGCCGATCACGTTGATCAGGGTGCTCTTCCCCGCCCCGTTGGGACCGATCACGCCGAGGATCTGTCCGGCCGGCACGGTCAGCGACAGGTCGTTCAGCGCCCAGCACGTCCCGAGCCGGACGGCCAGGTCGCGCACCTGCACGGCGGGCGCGTGCCCCTCCGGCGGACCCGCCGGGCCGAAGACCCGCCGATCGGCGCTCACCGGCGGCACCGCCGCATCATCGACAGCGAAGGCGCCCCGCGGGTGCGCCACGCCGACGCGACCAATCCCGTGATCCCCTGGGGGAAGAGGAGCACCGCCACGGCGATGCCCACCGCCATGACCAGCACGTGCACGTGCGGCAACGGCGCGTGCAGGAGAAAACCGAGCAGCAGCTGCGCGCCCGCCGCCCCGACCAGGGGGCCGACGACGGTGCCCCGCCCGCCCGCCAGCACCATGGCGATCACCATCACGGTGATCTCCAGGTCGAACGTCGCCTCCGGGTAGAGCACGGGCTGGTCGGCGGCGTGCAGTCCGCCGACCAGGGCGGTGAGCGCGGCCGACAGCACGAACACCCGGGTCTTGGTGCGCGCGACGTTCACGCCCAGGGCCGCCGCGCCGTCCTCGTCCTGTGCGATCGCGCGCAGCGCCCAGCCCGACCGGCCGCTCGACACCGCGGCGGCGGCCGCCGTGGCGGCGACGGCCAGCAGCAGGAGCGCCGCATAGACGGCGTCGGATCCGGGGAGCCCGGCGGACCGGCCGTCCCCGCCGACGGGGATGACGACGCCCGCCCCGCCGCCGGTCAGCCACGGCGTGTTGACCGCCAGCTCGCGCAGCGCGATGACCAGCCCGATCGTGGCGATCGCGAAGTAGTGCCGGCGCAGCCGCAGCAGCGGCGGCCCGATCAGGCGCGCGGCCAGGGCGCCGCACAGCCCCGCCGCGCAGAGGGCCCCCCAGAACGGCCAGTCGGCCTTGGCCATGAGCACCGCGACGCAGTAGCCGCCGAGCCCGCAGAACGCCACCTGCCCGAAGAAGGGGTATCCGCAGAATCCGCCCACCAGGTTCCACGCCTGGGCGAGCGTCACCATGCTGAAGGTCGCCTCCAGCAGGCGGACGTGCCCGGCGGGCAGGTGGGGGCGCAGGACGAGCAGCGCCGCCACCGCGAGCGCGGCCAGGCTCCACCCGACCGCCGCGGGCCGGACGCCGGCCGGGCGGGGGTCCGGGGCGTCCCCGTCCGCCCGCCCGGCCGCGGCCTTCGACGCCAG
>NZ_BCQU01000148.1:0-8287 GCF_001552235.1 Actinomadura rubrobrunea NBRC 15275
CGTGGTGTACGTCGACAACGACTCGCTGGTCTGGTGCACCCGCGATCGGGTTCAAGTTCGACTGCCAGAACGGGCCGACGAACGACTCTCCGAACAACACCGGTCTCAGGCAGCTGCCCAAGCCCGTTCCCGCGTGGATCCGCTGCAGCGGCTGCGACAACCCCGACATGAACCCGCCGAGCGGCTGCTCGCAGTCGGAGTCCTACCCGCTGCCGATCCAGGTGATCTGCGAGCTGTTCGGCGTCCAAGACGCCGCGGCCCGCGCGGAGATGCGCCGCCGCACCGACTCGTTCTTCCACACCTCCGCCGGCCCGGAGGAGGTGGTGCATGCCTACACGCGGATGCAGGAGCTGCTGGGCGAGCTGGTCGCCGCCAAGCGGGAGACGCCCGGCGACGACCTGGGCGAAGTCGGACTCGGCGTAGGTCAGAACGACAGCGCCCAGTTCACGGCGTGATGGCGGCGATCCGGGTCCAGCCGCTCACGCCAGTTCGCCCGCGCGTACGCCACTGACATCGGACACGGACAAGGGGCTGCGGCACCCGCGCTCGGCTGCGCCACCGTGCCCCAACGCGCAGACCAGACCCCCACTGCCTTCGCAATGCTTGCGGTGTGCCGCGTGGGCGAGCGCTGGGGCGACAGCTCACCGGCTGTGCACGTGGCGCATTCCGCATGGCTCACGTGGCGCGCGTCGCTTCGGCGGCCGGGGGTGACGGACCGCTGCGTTGACGTGGGAGTGCCCGTGTCGAGCCGGGCCAGGTGAGCGCCGGGTGTTTGTCGACATCGCGAACACCTTGACGTGGCCTGCGGGGGGTACCGCCGCGCCGCTGGTGCCGCCGGGCCCTCGAGTGGGGTGTCGGGCCGCGGCATGCCGGCGCTGGGCGACGTCGAGGCCAGATCGGGCGGAGCGGCGGCGGGTGGCCTCCCGAAGGCTGTCGCGGATCGCGCGGCGCACAGGGGATGCGGCGTCACGGGCGCCGTGAGCCCGCTGCGTACGGTGCGTTGCAGGTCACAGACGGAGGGCCACGGCGCAATGGACCTTCGTCCCTGTCAGCAGGCATCCGGTCGGTGGTGCGCTGAATACCGTCCGCACAGGGACCGCGACGGTCCTGAGGCGGCGAATCGACAGAGGTAGCCCAGCGCGCCCCGAGGAAGACAGTGAACAGTCTCGATTTGTCCCGATGGCAGTTCGGGATCACTACCGTCTACCACTTCATCTTCGTGCCGCTGACCATCGGGCTGTCGGCCCTGGTCGCGGGCATGCAGACCGCCTGGTACCGGACGCGGAACCCCCAGTACCTGCGCATGACCAAGTTCTTCGGGAAGCTGTTCCTGATCAACTTCGCCATGGGCGTGGTCACGGGGATCGTCCAGGAGTTCCAGTTCGGGATGAACTGGTCGGACTACTCGCGGTTCGTCGGCGACGTGTTCGGCGCGCCGCTGGCCATGGAAGGGCTGCTGGCGTTCTTCCTGGAGTCCACGTTCCTCGGACTGTGGATCTTCGGCTGGGACCGGCTGCCGGCGCGGCTGCACCTGGCCGCCATCTGGCTCGCGTCGATCGGCACCATGATCTCGGCGTACTTCATCCTGGCGGCCAACTCCTGGATGCAGCACCCGGTCGGGTACCGGATCGACCCCGAGACCGGGCGGGCCGAGCTGACCAGCATCTGGGAGGTGCTGACGAACTCCACCACGCTGGTGACCTTCCCCCACGTGATCTTTGGAGCGTTCCTCACCGGCGGCATGTTCGTGGTCGGGGTGAGCGCCTGGCACCTGGCGCGGCGCCGCGACGTGCCGCTGTTCCGCAAGGCGCTGCGCGCGGGCCTGGTGTTCTCCCTGGTCGCCGCGATCGGCGTGACCGTGTCGGGCGACCTGCAGGCCCGCGTGATGACCGAGCAGCAGCCGATGAAGATGGCCGCCGCCGAGGCGCTGTACGAGACGTCCGCGCCCGCGTCCTTCTCGCTGTTCACCATCGGGTCGCTGGACGGCGGCGAGGAGCTGTGGAGCCTGCGCGTGCCGCACGTGCTGTCGTTCATGGCGACCGGCGATCCCGACGGCGCCGTCGAAGGCGTCAACGACGTTCAGCGGGCGTACGAGCAGCGCTACGGGCCCGGCAGCTACAAGCCGGTCATCCCGGTCGCCTACTGGACGTTCCGCCTGATGATCGGGTTCGGGTTCCTGGCCGGACTGCTGGCCGTGGCCGGGCTGTGGCTGACCCGGCGCGGGCGGCTGCCCGCGTCGCCGTGGTTCCACCGCGCGGCGCTGGCGGCGATCGCGCTGCCGTTCCTGGCCAACACCATGGGCTGGATCTTCACCGAGATGGGCCGCCAGCCGTGGGTGGTGATGGGCCTGATGTACACCCGCGAGGGCGTCTCGCCCGACGTGTCCACCGCCGAGGTCGTCGCGTCGCTGTCGGTCTTCACGGTGCTGTACGCGGTGCTGGCGGTGGTGGCCGGGGCGCTGATGGCCCGCCACGCCCGGAAGGGCCCGCCGCCTGAGGAGCACACGCCCGGCGCCGACGAGCCCATGCCCGCCTTCTCGTACTGACCCCGCGATCGGCATCCCCGGAGACCCGTCATGGAACTGACCACCGTCTGGTTCATCCTCATCGCGGTGTTGTGGACCGGCTACTTCGTCCTCGAAGGGTTCGACTTCGGCGTCGGGGTGCTGCTGCCGGTGCTGGCGCCGCGGCGCGGCGCCCACGACGGCGGCGCGCACACCGACGTCGACCGCCGCGTCATGATCAACAGCATCGGCCCGGTGTGGGACGGCAACGAGGTGTGGCTGCTGGTCGCCGGCGGCGCCACCTTCGCCGCCTTCCCCGAGTGGTACGCCACCCTGTTCAGCGGGTTCTACCTGCCGCTGCTGATCATCCTGGTCGCGCTGATCGTGCGCGGCGTCGCGTTCGAGTACCGCGGCAAGGGCCCGGCCGGTCCGCAGGGCGCCCGCTGGCGGCGCAACTGGGACCGCGCCATCTTCTGGGGTTCGCTCGTCCCCGCGTTCCTGTGGGGCGTGGCGTTCGCCAACATCGTCCGCGGCGTCCCGATCGACGCCGAGCACCACTACACCGGGAACCTGCTCACGCTGCTCAACCCGTACGCGCTGCTGGGCGGGCTGACCACGCTGGCGGTGTTCACCCTGCACGGCGCGGTGTTCCTGGCGCTCAAGACCGACGGTGAGGTGCGGTGGCGGGCCCGGGCGCTGCTGGCGCGGCTGGCCGCGCCGGTCGCGGTGCTCGCCGCCGCGTTCCTGGCCCTCACCCAGATCGAACACGGCGCGTCGGCGACCTGGGGCACCGCCGCGGTCGCGGCGGTGGCGCTGCTCGGCGGCATCGCGGCCGGGCTGCGCGGCCGCGAGGGCTGGGCGTTCACCGGCACGGCCGTGGCGATCGCCGCGACGGTCGCGACCCTGTTCGGGAACCTGTGGCCCGACGTCATGCCGTCCAGCACCGACGCCGCCTACAGCCTGACCGTCGACAACGCCGCGTCCTCGCCGTACACGCTCCAGGTCATGACCTGGGTGGCGGTCGCCTTCACCCCGGTGGTCCTGGCCTACCAGGCGTGGACGTACTGGGTGTTCCGGCGCCGCCTCACCAGGCAGTCCATCGCCCCCGAAGAACCGGCGCGGAGCTGAGGCGTCGGATGAAGCCGCTCGACCCGCGCCTGCTGCGCCACGCCCGGGCCGCCCGCGCCTTCCTCGCGGCCGCGGTGGCGTTCGGCCTGGTGACGACCGGGCTGGTGGTCGCCCAAGCCGTGCTGCTGGCCCGCATCCTGGCGGGCGCCTTCGACGGCCAGGGCGTCGCCGCCCTCACCTCCGCGTTCGCGCTCCTACTGGCGGTGGCGGCCGGACGCGCCCTGGCCGAGTACGGCGGAGAGGCGATGGCCCTGCGCGCGGCGGGCGCGGTCAAGTCGCGGCTGCGGCTGATGCTGGTGGAGCACGTGCTGCGCAGCGGCCCCGGCGCCGTCCGGCCCGGCGAGGCGGCGACGCTCGCCACCCGCGGGCTGGACGCCCTGGACCCCTACTTCGCCCGGTACCTGCCCCAGCTCGTGCTGGCCTGTCTGACGCCGACCGCGGTGCTCGCCGTGGTGGCCGGCGCCGACCTGCTGTCCGCGATCGTCATCGCGGCCACCGTGCCGCTCATCCCCGTCTTCATGATCCTCGTCGGCCTGCACACCAAGGCCCGCACCGAGCGGCAGTGGACGCTGCTGGAACGGCTCGGCGGCCACTTCCTCGACGTGGTGCAGGGCCTGCCGACGCTCAAGGTGTTCGGCCGGGCCCGGGCGCAGGCGGCGGTGATCCGCGAGGTGACCGCCGGGCACCGGCGGGCGACCCTGCGCACGCTGCGGGTGGCGTTCCTGTCGGCGCTGGTGCTGGAGCTGCTGTCCACGCTGGCGGTGGCGCTGGTCGCGGTCGAGGTCGGGTTGCGCCTGCTGGGCGGCGGGATGCCGTACGAGACGGCGCTGCTGGTCCTGCTGCTGGCGCCCGAGGCGTACCTGCCGCTGCGCAACGTGGGCGCGCAGTTCCACGCGAGCATGGAGGGCGTGACCGCCGCCGGACGCGTCTTCGAGGTGCTGGAGAGCGGCCCGTCCGAGCCGCCCGCGCGCCCCGTTGCCGCCCCCGGGATCGACGACGCGCGCGTCAGCCTGGACAGGGTGACGGTGCGGTATCCCGGACGGGACCGTCCGGCGCTGTCCGACGTCTCCCTCGAGGTGGAGCCGGGGGAGCGGCTCGTGGTCGTCGGGCCGAGCGGCGCCGGGAAGAGCACCCTGCTCGCCGTGCTCCTGCGCCTCGTCGAGCCCACGGAGGGACGTACCGGCTTCGGGCACGTGCCCGCCGAGCAGTGGCGCCGACGCGTCGCGTGGGTGCCGCAGGACCCCTACCTGTTCGCCGGGAGCGTGGCCGACAACATCCGGCTGGGCGACCCCGACGCCTCCGACGACGCCGTGCGCCGCGCCGCCCGGCTCGCCGGGGCCGACGAGTTCATCCGGCGCCTGCCCGACGGGTACGACACCCCGATCGGCGAGCGCGGCTCGCGGCTGTCGAGCGGGCAGCGGCAGCGCATCGCGCTCGCCCGCGCGTTCCTGCGGGACGCGCCGCTGCTGCTGCTCGACGAGCCCACCGCGCACCTGGACGGCGAGAGCGCCGCCGCCGTCCGCGCCGCGGTGGAACGCCTCATGGAGGGACGCACGGTGGTGCTCGTCACCCACGACCACAGTTGGACCCGGGGCGCCGACCGCGTCGCCGAGATCGACGGCGGACGGCTCACGGTCCACCGGCCGTTGGCGGTGGCGTCATGACCGCCATACCGCGAATCGCGCACCGGGCCCCGCTGCTGCGCCTGCTCGCGCTCGCCCGGCCGATGCGCGGCCGCCTGCTGGTCGCCGCCCTGGCGGGGGCCGCCACGACCGCGGCCGGGATCGCGCTGCTCGGCGTGTCCGGCTTCCTGATCGCCCGGGCGGCCGAGCACCCGAACGTCACCGCGCTGACCATCGCCGTCGTGGCGGTGCGCGCCCTGGGCGTCGGCCGGGGAGTGCTGCGCTACGCCGAACGGCTCATCTCCCACGACGTGGCGTTCCGGGTGATGGGCGACGTCCGCGTGCGCATCTACCGGGCGCTGGCCCGCATCGCCCCCGCCGGGCTGCGCGACCTGCGCTCGGGGGACCTGCTCACCCGACTGGTCGCCGACGTCGACACCACCCAGGACCTGTTCGTCCGCGGCGTCCTCCCGCCCGCGGCCGCCGCGCTGGCGGGCGGGGCGGCCGTCGGCGCCTGCGCGTTCCTGCTGGCCCCGGCGGCCGGCGCGCTGGCCGCCGGGCTGCTGGCCGCGGGAGCGGTCGTGCCGCTGTGCTCGGTCGTCATTGCCCGCCGCGCCGCCCAACGCGCCGCCGCCGCCCGCGGACGGCTCACCACCCTCGTCGTGGACGCCTTCTCCGGCGCCCCCGACCTCATCGCCTTCGGCGCCGCGGAACGCGCGCTCGCCTCCGTCGCCGCCGCCGACCGCGAGCTGACGCGGCAGACCCGGCGCAACGCGTTCGCGCTGGCGCTCGGCAGCGGACTGTGCACCGCCGTCACCGGCCTGACGGTATGGGCCGTGCTGCTGCTCGGCGTCGCGGCCGTCGAGGACGGCGACCTCGGCCGCGTTCCCCTGGCCGTGCTCGCCCTCACCGCACTGGCCGCCTTCGAGGCCGTCGCGCCGCTGCCCGCGGCGGCGGCACGGCTCGCCGAGACCGGCTCGTCCGCCCGCCGGATCACGGGGGTGCTCGACGCCCCCGACCCGGTGCGGGAGCCGTCCCGCCCGCTGCCGCCGCCCGACCGCCCGGTCACCGTGCGGCTGCGCGGCGTCCGCGCCCGGTACGGGCCGGACGAGCCCTGGGCGCTGGACGGCGTCGACCTCGACCTGGAGCCCGGCCGCCGCGTCGCGCTCGTCGGCCCCAGCGGCGCGGGCAAGAGCACCGTCGCGGCGCTGCTGCTGCGGTTCCTCGACGCGCAGGCCGGCACCATCACGTTGAACGGCCGCGACCTGACGGCGTACGCCGCGGACGACGTGCGCGCGGTGATCGGCGGATGCCCGCAAGACCCGCACGTCTTCGACAGCACCCTGAGAGAGAACCTGCGGCTGGCGCGTCCCGGCGCCGACGAGGCGGACCTCCGCGCGGCCGCCGACGCCGCCAGGCTGCTGCCGTGGATCGAGTCTCTCCCGCAAGGCTGGGACACCCCCGTCGGCGCGCACGGCGCCCGCGTCTCCGGCGGCGAACGCCAACGGCTCGCCCTCGCCCGCGCCCTGCTGGCCGACCCGGCGCTGCTCATCCTCGACGAGCCGACCGCCCACCTGGACCCGCCGACCCGCGTCGCCCTCACCACCGACCTGTTGCGGGCCACGCGCGGCCGGACCACCCTGCTGATCACCCACGACCTCGCCGGCCTCGACGCCGTGGACGAGATCGTCGTGCTCGACCGCGGACGCGTCGTGCAACGCGGCACGCACGCCGCCCTGCTGCGCCAGGACGGCCTCTATCGACGCCTATGGGCCGAGCAACACAACCCGTGGGAGGACCGGCCGGGGGAGGAACAGTCCGCCTCGCGGTCCTCCTGATGATCAGCTTCGCCGGTTCGTCCCCGTCGTCGAAAGCACGCCGGATACGAACCACCATCGCGGGCGGAGGCAACCTCATGGCGCGGACTGCCGCCGCCGCCCGTCGACACGCAGAACCCGCGCCTGCCCGGGCGCGAAAGCCGCAGCGCCAGGACCCGTCGACGGACCCGTGCGCGACCCGCGGCCGAGCCGACCTGCCGCACCGCGACGGCCTCCCCCGCGCCTCCGTGCTCAAGGTCCGGCGGGTCAGGCCTCCTCGGGGTTCTCCTGCTGGTCGGCGTCGCGCTCGTCGGCCGGCTCGTCCCCGTCATCGCGGACGCGCCGCGTGGCCTGGTGGACGCGCACGGCCAGGACCGCCCGCGCGAACCGCGCGGCCGTTTCGCCGTCCAGGACCTCGGGGACCTTCTCGATCTCGATCAGCCCGTCGGACCGGGCGAGGACCGCGCCCGCCTCCCCGGGGCCGCCGAGCGGGACGCCGCGGCCGTCGCCGAGGTTCTCGACCGCCGGCAGGTCCAGCGCCGAGCGCAGGGTGTCCTGCAGGGCCCGCACGGTGACGGAGTCGCGGTCGGCGCGCTCGGCCGCCGCGTCCGCCCGCCGCTCGGCGCGTTCGGCCCGCGCCAGCAGGTCGTCGGCGCGCGCGGCGGCCTCGTCCGCGAGCCGCTCGGCGCGTTCGATGCGCGCGGCCTGCTCGTCGGCGCGTTCGGCGGCGGCGTCCAGTTCGATGGTCAGCCGCTGGATCTCGCTCTGCGCCGCGGCCAGCTCGGCGCGCAGGTCCCGCTCGATCTTGGCGGCGGCCTCCAGCCGGGCGCGGGCGTCCTCCAGCTCGGCGCGCGCGTCCTCCAGCTCGGTCCGGGTGAGGGCCAGCGCGCTCTGCTCGGTGGCCAGCATCGTCGCCAGCTCGTCCCGTTCCTTCTCGGCCTGGGCCCGCGCCTGGCGTTCGGTGTTCCACGCCGCCTCGGCTCGCTTGCGCAGCCCTTCGGCGTGGGCGGCCTCGTTCGCGGCGGCCGCGCGGGCCTGCTGGGCGGCCCCGGCCTCCTTCCACGCGTTGGCCTCGCTGGTCTGCGCCGCCTTCACGCTCGCCTTGGCGGCGGCCATGCCCGAGCGCAGCTCCTCCAGCGCGTCGGCGGCCTCCCGGCGCGCCTCCTCGGCTCGCGCCTCGGCCCGCCGGGTCCGGTCGTCGGCGTCGGCGGCCGCGC
>NZ_BCQU01000149.1:0-7891 GCF_001552235.1 Actinomadura rubrobrunea NBRC 15275
CCCGCGCCGACGCGCCGCCGCGACGGCGACCGGGGCTCCGGCCGGACCCGCCGACCGTTCGCCGGCCCCGCCCGCGACGGCGCGCACGCCGCCGCCGTCGCCGCCGCGGCCGCGGCCTTCACCGCCCCATCGGCCCCCTGGCCGCCGGGCAGACCGGGCCCGGCCCGTCCGCGCCGCCGTTACCTGGCCGCCGGGGCGGCCCTGTTCCTCGGCCTCGGCGCCGCCTCGTACCTGGCGGGCGGGGAGCGGGACGCGCCCACCGTCAACCCGGCCTTCGACCGGTTCGCCGTCGAACACGCGCTGACCTCCGGCGACGTGCCGATCACAGATCCGCTGCTGCAGCAGGCCGTCCCGACCTCTCCGGAGCCGTGACCGCGCGGACCTGGACCGCGACCGAACCCACCGCGCGGCGGTACCGGACCGCCCACCGCCGCCGCTCCCGCGGCGGACCGGGGCGCGGCGCGCGGCGCTACGGCAGGTCGCGGTGCGCGACCGCGCTCGCCTGCGGCGTGGCCGGCGCGTTGGCGCTGGCCTGCGCGCTCGCGGGGGACGCCGTCGCGGCCCGCCGGGCGGGCAGCGACCCCGAGGCGGTGCGGCTGCTGCGCGACGCCGCCGACGCGGCCCGCCGCGTCCCCTACGAAGGCGTGCAGGTCGTCACCACGTGGAACCGCGGCGGCGCGGTCACGGCCCGGGTGAAGGTCGTCCACACCCCTGGGGACGGCACCTATGTCACCCCCGAGAACGACGCGCATGTCGACGCGGCCCACGGCGGCCGCGCCTCCTACCAGCCCGACGCCGCCGCCCACGGGGGCGCGCCGACCGGGTTCACCGCCGAGACGCTGGCGCTGCTGACCCGCAACTTCGCGCTCCTGCGCGTGGCGGACGCGTCCGTCTGCGGCCGCGCCGCGCGGGTCGTGGAGGCCCGCCGCCGCGACGGCACCCCGGCCGGGCGCTTCTGGATCGACGCCGAGACCGGCCTGCTGCTGCACCGCGAGCTGATCGACGGCGCCGGGCGGACGGTCGCCGCGACCGGGTTCGACCAGGTGCGGGTCGCGCCGCCCGGGCGGCCGCCCGAGCGCGGGATGAGCGGCGACGCGCCGTCCCTGCGCCGCGCCGCGCCCGGCCCCGCGGCGTCGCCGGTCTCCCCGTGGGAGGACCGCCTGGAACCCGCCGAACTCGCCGAGCTGCGCGACCGGGGCTGGCCGCTGCCGCGCTCCCTGCCCGGCCTGAGCCTGTCCGACGCCCGCCGCTCCGCCGCCGCCCGGCCCGCCGACGGCGTCGTCCACCTGACGTTCTCCGACGGGCTGGAGTCGGTATCGGTGTTCGTGCAGCGCGGCAGCCTGGACGAACGCCGCTTCGCCGCCTGGAGGCGCACCGTCGCCCGCGGGGACACCGTCTTCCGCCGGGAGGCCCTGCGGCGGTGGGCGGTCTGGGCGAGGGACGGCTACGTCTACACGGTGGTCGCCGACGGCCACCCGGCCACGGCCGAGCGAGCCGTGGCGGCGCTCCCGCACGGCGGACGGGACTTCTGGGGCAGGCTGGGCCGCGGACTGCGCAGGTTGGCTTCGTGGGTCAACCCCTTCGGGTAAGTCTTATGCTCACCACATGCCCCGATGGGCACCATGAGGCTGGAAACGTGAACATGCTCGGCGAGAACCATGCCCGGTAGGAGAGATGGGGATGACGGAAGACAGCCGCGGACCCGTCAGGGCGTCGGGGCAGGACGACGACCTGGTCGCCGGCGCCGGGTTCGAGCGGCCGGAACCCGGCGAGGCGCGGTCGGCCGCTGAGGGCTCCCGGGAGGCGGCCGCGGGCCAGGGCGACGAGCAGGGGTTCGCGCCCCCCGACCAGCCCAGGGGCGACGCCGCGTCCCCGACGGCCCCGCCCACGCTGCTGGACAAGCCCGCCGCGGACGACGAGCGGGCGCGGCGGCGGCCCGGGTTCGTCCCGTACGACCAGCAGGACCCCCGGCCCGACCCGTACGCCTGGCCGCCCCAGGGGCACCAGCAGCCTCCGCCGCCGACCGGTCCGCCCGTGTCGACGACCCCGCCGCCGGGCGTGGCGCCGGCGGGGCCGCCGTCGGGCCCCGGCCAGGGCGGCCCGTCCGGCCCCTTCGGGCAGCCGTTCGGCGCGGCCCCCAACTGGGCGCCGGTCCCCTCGCCTCCGTCGGCGGGCCGGGGCGGCCCCGGCGTCGGCCTGATCACCGTCATCGCGCTGATCGTCGCGCTGGTGGCCGGCGGGATCGGCGCAGGCATCGGGGTCATGGCCGCCGACGACGACGGCACGGTCAGCCTCGGCACCAGCTCCGACAGCGGCGGCGCGCAGCAGCCCGCCCGGCCGCCGGACTCGGTCGCGGGCGTGGCGCAGCGGGTGCTGCCCAGCGTCGTCATGATCCGGGTGGCGTCGCCGACGGGCGAGGAGTCCGGGGGCACCGGCTTCATCGTCAAGAACGGCTACATCATCACCAACAACCACGTGGTGGCCTCCGGCGGCCAGATCCAGGTCGTCTTCAACGACAAGAAGGTGGTGCCCGCCTCGATCAAGGGCCGCGACCCCAGCTCCGACATCGCCGTGCTGCGCCCGGAGGGGAACCACTCCATGCCCCCGGTGACGCTGGGCGACTCCAGCAAGCTGGCGGTCGGCGACCCGGTGATCGCGATCGGCTCCCCGCTCGGCCTGCAGGGCTCGGTCACCACCGGCATCGTCAGCGCGCTGAACCGCGCGGTGCCCACCCGCGGCGAGGGCGGCGGCGAGTCGACGTACCTCAACGCGATCCAGACCGACGCGGCCATCAACCCCGGCAACTCCGGCGGCCCGCTGGTGGACGCCCGCGGCCGGGTGATCGGCATCAACACCGCCATCGTCACGCTCGGCGGCGGCGGCATCACCGGGGAGAGCCAGGGCGGCAGCATCGGCCTGGGCTTCGCCATCCCGATCAACCAGGGCCGCCGGGTGGCCGAGGAGATCATCAACACCGGCACCGTCCGGCAGGCCAAGCTGGGCGTGCTTCCGGATCCGCAGTTCCAGGGCCCCGGGGCGCGGATCATGGACACCCCGGTCCAGGGGCACGAGCCGGTGACCAAGGGCGGCGCGGCGGACCGCGCGGGGATCAAGCCCGGCGACGTGATCACGGCCATCGACGGGCGGCCGATCGAGGGCGCGGCCGACCTGATCGCCCAGATCCGCAGCAGGGCGCCGGGCGACCGCGTCAAGGTCACCTACCAGCGCGACGGCAAGGAGACGACCGTCGAGGTCACCCTCGGCTCGTGACGGCCGGCGCGCGGGACGGCGCGTGAGACGGGGCGGTGCGGCGCACCGCCCCGTCCGGTTTTTCGCGGCCCGGACGTCCGGGGAGCGATCGGCGCATGTGCTCCTGGGGCGGCCGAACCGCGCGTAGTGGGCTCGCCCGGCCCGGGGTTACTCTAGGTGCGCCGGATCCAAGCGGGCCCGGTTCCCTTGGCACGTGGGAGGACGGGTTGTTCGACGTCGGACTCGGCGAGATGGTCGTGCTCGTCGTGCTGGCCCTGGTCATCTTCGGGGAGAAGCTGCCCCAGGCGGCCGCGCAGGCGGGACGCGCGCTGCGCCAGCTGCGGCAGATGGCCAACAGCGCCAAGGCCGACCTGCAGGAGGGCCTCGGCCCGGAGTTCAAGGACTTCGACCTGGCCGACCTGCACCCCAGGACGTTCGTCCGCAAGCACCTGCT
Source organism: Actinomadura rubrobrunea NBRC 15275 (assembly GCF_001552235.1). Lineage (NCBI taxonomy): Bacteria > Bacillati > Actinomycetota > Actinomycetes > Streptosporangiales > Thermomonosporaceae > Actinomadura > Actinomadura viridilutea. The sequence continues at coordinate 3,704 of NZ_BCQU01000149.1, forward strand.
GGAGGACCTGGACGACGACGGCGCCCCCGTGCGCGGCCCGGTCTTCGACGACGAGCCCGCCTACGCCGGTGCGGGCGGCCTGGAGTACGGCGAACGCCCGCCGTTCGACAACGAGGCCACCTGAGCGGGCCGCGCCCCCGGGGCGCGAGCCGGAACGCGAAAGGCCCCGGGGTCTCCCGAGGCCCTTTTCAGGTGCGCTGTGCGCCGACGCGGGCCGCGTCGGCGGCGGTCACCGGCGCTTGGGCGTGATGCCGAGGGACATGCCCGCCAGGCCGCGCGAACGGCTGGCGATCGTGTCGGCGATGGTGCGCAGCACCTTGGCGGCCTCGGCGTCGGGGTCCGCCAGCACCAGCGGACGGCCGGCGTCGCCGCCCTCGCGCAGCCGGGGGTCGATCGGCACCTGCCCCAGCAGCGGCACCCGCGCGCCCAGGGTGCGGGTCAGCGCGTCGGCGACCTGCTGCCCGCCGCCCGAGCCGAACACCTCCTGCCGCTCGCCGCAGTGCGGGCAGGTCAGGTACGACATGTTCTCGATCACGCCGACGACCTGCTGGTGGGTCTGCGCGGCGATGGCCCCGGCCCGCTCGGCCACCTCGGCGGCGGCCTGCTGCGGGGTGGTGACGACCAGGATCTCCGCCGCCGGCAGCAGCTGGGCCACCGAGATCGCGATGTCCCCGGTGCCCGGCGGCAGGTCCATCAGCAGCACGTCCAGGTCGCCCCAGTACACGTCGGCGAGGAACTGCTGCAGGGCGCGGTGCAGCATCGGCCCGCGCCACACCACCGGCTGGTTCCCGGCGGTGAACATGCCCACCGAGATCACCTTCACGTCGTGCGCGGCGGGCGGCATGATCATGTCCTGCACCTTGGTGGGCGGGTGCTCCACGCCCAGCATCCGCGGCACCGAGTGGCCGTAGATGTCGGCGTCGACCACGCCGACCTTGCGCCCCTGCGCGGCCAGCGCCGCCGCCAGGTTCACCGTGACCGAGGACTTGCCGACCCCGCCCTTGCCGCTCGCCACCGCGTACACCTTGGTCAGCGAGCCGGGCTTGGCGAACGGGATCTCCTTGGCCGGCGCGCCGCCGCGCAGCCGGGTCTGCAGCGCCTTGCGCTGCTCCTCGCTCATCACGTCCAGCTCGACCTGGACCGAGGCGACGCCGTCGAGCCGGGAGACGGCCTCGGTGACGCTGCGCGACAGCCGGTCCTTCATCGGACAGCCGGCCACGGTCAGGTAGATGCCGACGCGCACCGTGCCGTCGGGCGCGATGTCGACGTTCTTGACCATGTCGAGCTCGGTGATCGGTCGGCGGATCTCGGGGTCGAGCACCGTGGCGAGGGCCGCGGTCACCTGCTCGGTCGTCAGCTGCGAGGCCATGGCCCCATGGTATGAACTCGGTTCGGGCCGTACGAATCCGGCCCCGGCGTAGCCGCGGCCGCGCCGCCCGCGGGAGTAGCATCGGCCCGTGACACCGCCGTCCGTTCCGACCTCCGCCGCGGAGCTGGCCGTGTGGCGCACGTTCCTGCGCGCCCAGGTGCAGATCTCCCGCCGCCTGCAGGCCGACCTGCTCGCCGACCACGACCTGCCGCTCGGCTCCTACGAGGTGCTGACGCACCTGAGCGAGGCGCCCGGCGGGCGGCTGCGGATGAACGACCTGGCCGACCGGGTGCTGCTGTCGCGCAGCGGCCTGACCCGGCTGGTCGACCGCCTGCAGCGGGAGGGCCTGGTGGCGCGCCAGTCGTGCGCCAGCGACGCGCGCGGCCTGTACGCGGTGCTCACCCCGGCCGGGCGGCGCCGCGTGGAGGAGGCCACCCCGACCTACCGGCGCGGCGTCCGCGAATACGTGCTGGGCCGCCTGGACGAGGGCGACCTGCGGCGGTTCGACGCGATCCTGCGCAAGCTGCTGGACGCGCCGTCCCCGCCGCCGCGCGTCCCGCGGGCGCGGCGCCGCCGGGCCCCCGTCACCGCGTAGTCACGGCTCCCGCTGAAGGTCACGGTTTGGCGGCGCGCTCGCCGTTGAGCTCCTTGAGCACGCGTTCGAGCTCCGAGCGCAGGTAGTCGCGGGTGGCCAGCTCGCTGACCGCCAGCCGCAGCCCGGCGATCTCCCGGGTGAGGTACTCGGTCTCGGCGATGTTGCGCTCGTTGCGGGCCCGGTCCTGCTCGTACTGGACGCGGTCGCGGTAGTCCTGCCGGTTCTGCGCCAGCAGGATCAGCGGGGCCGCGAACGACGCCTGCACCGACAGGATCAGGGTCAGGAAGATGAACGGGTACGGGTCGAACCGCCACTGCGCCGGTGCCAGGGTGTTCCAGCTCAGCCACACGCAGAGGAACACCGTCATGTAGACCAGGAACCGGGCCGTGCCCAGGAACCGCGCGATCCGCTCCGAGAGCCGCCCGAACGACTCGGGGTCGTAGTGCGGGCGCGGCAGCAGCGCCCGGGGCGGTTCCCGCGGCTCGTCCAGCCGGGCGGCCATCCGCCGGGTCCGGCGTCCGATCAGCGGCTCTCCGCGAGAGTCGATCATCCCCTTCCCCTTCCGCCCGCCCGCGGCTCGCGGGCGTCGTCGAGTGCGTCGCCGTCTGTGTCGCCGTCTGGATCGCCGTCTGGATCGTCGTCTGGATCGTCGTCTGGGTCGTCGTGATCGTCGCGGGCGTCGTGATGCGCGGCGCCGCGCAGCGCCTCCTCCTCCGGGTCGGCGCCCTCGACGGCCGACGCGTCCATCACGGTCTCCCGCCAGTCCTGCGGCAGCAGGTGGTCGAGCACGTCGTCGATGGTGACCGCGCCGAGCAGGTGGCCGTCCTCGTCGACGACCGCGGCGGCCACCAGGTTGTAGGCGGCCAGGAAGGCGGCCACCGCCTGCAGCGACATGGTCGGCCGCAGCGGGGCCAGGTCGGTGTCGACGATCCCGCTGACCAGCGCCGACGGCGGCTCGCGCAGCAGCCGCTGGAAGTGCGCCGTGCCCAGGTAGCGGCCGGTGGGGGTGGCGGTGGGCGGGCGGCACACGTACACCTGCGCGGCCAGCGCCGGGTTCAGGTCGGGGTTGCGGATGTGCGCCAGCGCCTCGGCCACCGTGGCGTCCGGCGAGACGATGACCGGGTCGGTGGTCATCAGCCCGCCGGCGGTGTCGTCGGCGTAGGTCAGCAGGCGCCGCACCGGCGCGGCGTCGCGCGGCTCCATCAGCGTCAGCAGGCGCTCGCGCTGCTCGGTGGGCAGCCCGCCGAGCAGGTCGGCGGCGTCGTCGGGCCCCATGGCCTCCAGCACGTCCGCGGCGCGGTCGGCGTCCAGGGCGCCGAGGATCTCGATCTGGTCGACCTCGGGCAGCTCCTCCAGCACGTCGGCCAGCCGCTCGTCGTCGAGGGCGACGGCGACCTCGGCCCGCCGCTTGCGCGACAGCTCGTGCACCACGCCGGCCAGGTCGGCCGGCTTCATCCGCTCGAACGCGGCGATCAGCCCGGCGGCGCCCTGGCCGTGCTCGACCGCCGAGAAACCGGTCACCGCGTCCCAGTCCACCACGAACACCTCGCCGCGGCGGCGGCGCAGGCCCCGGCCGCGGTCGCGGCTGACGGCGACCTTGGCGACCAGCCAGTCCCGGGTGCGGGTGGGCTCCATGGCCACGTCCACCACCTGGACCCGCTCGCCGGTCTCGGTCAGCGTGACGGTGCGGTCCAGCATCTCGGCGATCACCAGCGTCTCCGACTCGCGCTGCTGGAACCGCCGCACGTTGAGCCGGCCGTCGAAGATGACCGCGTCGGCCTCGATCATCGTGACCCGGGTGATGGGCAGGAACACCGGGCGGCGCGAGGCGACCTCGACCACCAGGCCGAGCACCCGCGGCGGACGGGCCCCAAGACGCAGCGCCACCACCACGTCGCGGACGCGCCCGACCTGGTCGCCCGCGGGATCGAACACGGCGATCCCGGCCAGCCGGGCGATGAACACCCGTGTCGGAGTCGCGCTCATGCCACGCAGGCTACCCGCGATCTTGGCGGTGATCCGGGGCGTTCCGGGCGGTTCCGGGCCGGGCGCCCGCCGGCATGTCACATCCGCGGCCGCTCGCTCGTCCTGGGGATGAGGTGTCCGTCGCGATCGTGAAGGAGGCGTCGTGGCCCGCATCCCGCGGGATCCTCCCGGGCCCCCGCGCCACCGCGGCTCCGCCCGGCGGGCGCGCCGCCGCCGCGCCGCGGAGCCCCCGCCGGGG
>NZ_BCQU01000150.1:0-7766 GCF_001552235.1 Actinomadura rubrobrunea NBRC 15275
GCCGACGCCGCCCGCGCCGCCGCGGCGGGCGCGCGGCAGGCGCTGCGCCGCACCACCGCGCAGCTCGACGTGCTGGCCCGCAGCGGCGTGGTGGACGCGGGCGGGGCGGGCCTGTGCGTGGTGCTCGACGCCCTCGCCGCGGTGATCACCGACGAGTACCCCGAGCGGTACGAGGTGCCCGCCCGCACCGGCGCCGCCCCGGACGCCGAGCGCGTCCCCGCCCGCGAGGACGGCGCGGCCGCCCCGGGCTACGAGGTCATGTACCTGCTGGACGCGCCCGACGAGGCCGTCCCCGAGCTGCGCGAGGACCTGGACCGCCTCGGCGACTCCCTGGTCGTGGTGGGCGGGGACGGGCTGTGGAACGTCCACGTGCACGCCGACGACGCGGGCGCCGCCATCGAGGCGGGCCTGAAGGCGGGCCGCCCGCACCGCATCCGCGTCACCTACCTGCGCGCCGAGGAGCGGCCGCAGGCGCCGTGCACGGGACGCGCCGTGGTGGCGGTCACCGCGGCCGACGGGCTGGCCGAGCTGTTCGAAAGCTGCGGGGCGCGGGTGGTGCGCAGCCCGTCCGGCGGCGCGCCCCCGCTCGCCGTGCTGACCGACGCGATCATCGCGGCGGGCGACGAGGTGGCGGTGCTGCCCAACGGGCCGGAGGTGCTGGCCGCGGCCGAGGCCGCCGCCGAGCGGGCCCGCGACAGCGGCGTGCGCATCGCCGTCATCCCGACCCGGGCGTCGGTGCAGTGCCTGGCGGCGCTGGCCGTGCACGACCCGCTGCGCCGCTTCCACGACGACGTGATCGCCATGACCCGGGCGGCGGGCGCGACCCGGTTCGGGCACCTGGAGGTCGCGGCCGGGGAGGCGGTGACCAGCGTGGGGCTGTGCCGGCCCGGCGACGTGCTCGGCATGATCGAGGGCGACGTCGCCATGATCGGATCGGAACTCGCGGACGTGGCGCGGCAGGTGCTGGACAGGATGCTGTCGGGCGGCGGCGAGCTGGTCACCCTCATCACCGGCGCGCGCGCCCCGTCCGGGCTGGCCGGGGCGCTCGAGGAGCACCTGCGCGAGCATCGCCCCGATGTGGAGGTCGCCGTCTACGACGGCCGCCAGGAGCGCTGCCCGCTGCTCATCGGCGTCGAGTGACCCGGCCGGTGACGGTGCCGCGCGGTAGAAAGGGGGACGTGGCGAAACTCGACGAGCCGTTGCGCAAGGTCCTGGGGGACAGGACGGCCAAGGTGCTGGCCAAGGGCCTGGACCTGCACACCGTCGGCGACCTGCTGCACCACTATCCCCGCCGGTACGCCACCCGCGGCGAGCTCACCCCGCTGAACGACCTGCAGGACGGCGAGCACGTCACGGTGATGGCCGAGGTGGTCAAGGTGCAGGGCCGCACCCTGACCCGCAGCCCCGGCTACGTCCTGGAGATCACCGTCACCGACGGCACCGGCGAGCTCAAGCTCAGCTTCTTCGGCCGCAAGGGCTCCTACCGGCCCGAACGGGAGCTGTCGCCGGGCACCCGCGGCCTGTTCGCCGGGAAGATCACCACCTACCGTCCGCGGAGCGGCCGCGTGCAGCGCCAGCTCGCGCACCCCCAGTACAAGGTCGTCGCGGCTCGCGACGCGCAGGAGGCCGCCCAGGAGTGGGCCGACGAGATCATTCCGATCTACCCGTCGACCAAGGGCCTGGACATCGAGACGATCGGCAAGTCCGTCGGCATCGTGCTCGACAATCTCGAGCTCGGCGAGGACCCGCTGCCCGAACCGATCCGGCGCCGCTACGGCTTCGTCGGCCTGCGCGAGGCCTACGAGGGCATCCACCGCCCGCGCGACTGGGACGAGCTCGGCCGCGCCCGCAAGAGGCTGAAGTGGGACGAGGCGTTCGTCCTGCAGATCGCCCTGGCCCAGCGCCGCCGCGCCGCGAGCGCCCTGCCCGCCACGCCGCGCCCGCCGGTCGCGGGCGGCCTGCTCGACGCCTTCGACGCCCGCCTGCCCTTCGAGCTCACCGAGGGGCAGCGCCAGGTCGGCCGCGAGATCGCCGAGGACCTCGCCCGCGAGCACCCGATGCACCGCCTCCTCCAAGGCGACGTGGGCGCGGGCAAGGCGCAGCCGCTCGACGCCGGCGTGCTCACCCCCACGGGTTTCCGGCCCATGGGGGAGATGGCCGTCGGCGACGAGGTCGTCACCCCGACCGGGGAGGTCACCGTGGTCACCGGGGTCTTCCCCCAGGGTGAGCGCGACGTGTACAGGGTGGTCTTCTGCGACGGCACGTCCGTGGAATGCGACGACGAGCACCTGTGGCCCGTCAAGACCGACGACGGCTGGCGGAGCGGCGGTCCGCTCGAGGTGCTGACCACGCGCGAGCTGCGTCGGAACCTGGCGAGGGGGAGCGAGGCGGGCGCGTGGAGCCTGCCCCTGATCGAGCCGCCGGAGCTCGACGCGGTCGCGTCCCGGCCCGTCGACCCCTACCTGCTGGGGCTGCTGCTGGGCGGCGGCCGCGCGGAGCACGGCTCGGTGCGGCCGCCGGCCCGCGACCCGGAGGTCGCCGAGGCGGTCGCCGGGCTGATCCCGGCCGGATGCCGGATCCATCAGGAGCAGGACGGCCCGCGGGACCGGCTGATCGTGGGCGAGCGGCGCGAGGCGGAGAATCCGCTCGTGGCGGCCCTGCGGGAGCTCGGTGTCCACGAGACGGGCGCCTGCGACAGGTTCGTGCCCGACAGGTACCTCGTTGCTCCCGTCAAGGAGCGCCACGCCTTGCTCCAAGGGCTGTTGGACGCGCGCGGAACGCTCGGCGCGCATGGCCGGGAGGTCGTCTTCACGTCCGCTTCCCGGCGGCTGGCAGAGGACGTCGCGTGGCTGACCCGGTCGCTCGGAGGGTACGCGCGCTGCCGCCCCGTCACCGACGCAGGAGAGCGGCACTGGACGACGAGCGTCGCCCTTCCCGACGACGTCGACCCCTTCCGCCTCTCTTCAAAGGCGGGCGGGCTGAGGGCCCGCGTCGGCGGTGAACGCAGGCGCAAGCGCATCCGGTCCATCGAGTACGTGGGCCGCGAACACGTGCAGTGCATCTCCGTCGCCCACCCCGACCGCCAGTACGTGACCGACGGGTGGACGCCCACCCACAACACGATGGTCGCGCTGCGGGCGATGCTGCAGGTGGTGGACGGCGGCGGGCAGGCGGCGCTGCTGGCGCCGACGGAGGTGCTGGCGCAGCAGCACTACCGGTCGATCACCGGGATGCTCGGGGACCTGGCCCAGGCCGGGCAGATCGGCGGCGCCGACCACGCCACCCGGGTGGCGCTGCTGACCGGGTCGCAGGGGGCCAGGGCGCGCAAGGAGTCGCTGCTGGACGTGGCGTCCGGCGCGGCGGGCATCGTCGTCGGGACGCACGCGCTGCTGCAGGAGCACGTGCAGTTCGCCGACCTGGGCCTGGTGGTGGTGGACGAGCAGCACCGGTTCGGCGTCGAGCAGCGCGACGCGCTGCGCGAGAAGGTGTCCGGCGGGCGGCCCCACGTGCTGGTCATGACCGCGACGCCGATCCCGCGGACGGTGGCGATGACGGTGTTCGGCGACCTGGAGACCTCGGTGCTGGGGCAGCTGCCCAAGGGTCGGTCGGAGATCCGCACGCACGTGGTGCCGCCGGAGAAACCCGCCTATTTCGCCCGCATTTGGGAGCGCATCAAGGAGGAGGCGGCGCAGGGCCGCCAGATCTACATCGTGTGCCCGCGCATCGGCGAGCAGGAGGGCGCCGAGGACGACGCCGCGCCGGCCGCCGAGGACGAGGCCGGCGGCCCGCGGTCCCCGCTGGGGATCATGGAGCTGCTGCCGCGGCTGGAGGAGGAGCTGCTGCCCGGGCTGCGCATCGGCGTCCTGCACGGCAAGCTGCACCCCGACGAGAAGGACGCGGTCATGCGCCGGTTCGCCGCGGGCGAGCTGGACGTGCTGCTGGCCACCACGGTCGTCGAGGTGGGCGTGGACGTGCCGAACGCCACCGTCATGGTGATCATGGACGCGGACCGGTTCGGCGTGTCGCAGCTGCACCAGCTGCGCGGCCGGGTCGGGCGCGGCACGCTGCCGGGCCTGTGCCTGCTGGTCACCGACGCCGAACCGGGCAGCAGGGCGCGCGAGCGGCTGGACGCGGTGGCCTCCACCACCGACGGGTTCCGGCTGTCGCGGCTGGACCTGGAGCAGCGCCGCGAGGGCGACGTGCTGGGCGCCGCCCAGGCCGGGCGGTCGTCCAGCCTGCGGCTGCTCACCCTGCTGCGCGACGAGGAGGTCATCCGCGCGGCGCGCGAGGAGGCCACGCGGCTGGTGGACGAGGACCCCGAGCTCGCCGAGCACCCCGCGCTGGCGGACGAACTGGCCGCCCTCCTGGACGAGGAGCGCGCCGACTTCCTGGAGAAGGGCTGACCCGCGCCGGGCATGGGCCGCGGTGCCCGGCTGGGTGGGATTCTCAACATTCTCCAGTTAATAGGTTGACTTAATGGGTTTGGCTGGGCGACCATGGGCGTCGTGACCCCGGTCGAGCCTCTCACCGCGCGCCTGCACGTCGACTTCCGGCGCCAGGCCAGCGCGTTGTGTCCGCGTCGCTGAACCGACGTCCCACAGGTTCCGACGCCTTCGGAGGCTTTCCCATGACGACCACCGATCCGTCGGCGGCGCGGGCGTCCGACGCGCGCCCCGCGGACCCGTACGGCCTCGCCGACCTCGCCCTCGCCGAGCTCGACGACCTCCTGCGCGACCCCGAACCCGAGGTGCGCGCCGCCGCGCTGCGCGCACTGGCCGAGACGGCGCGCGCCGGACGCGCGCCGCTGTCCGCCGGCGACGCCTTCGCCTGGGCGCTGGCGGACGCCGACCCCGGCGTCCGCCGCGCGGCCGCCGACGCCCTGCGCGACCTGCCCGAGCTCTACCTCGGGGAGGAGGGCGTGGAGGCGCTGCTGCTGGCCCGGTCCCAGACCGCCGACCGCTACGTCCGGGACGTCGCCGCCGAGGTGCTGGCCGCGCTCACCCGGACGGCGTGCGAGCTGTACGCGCAGGGCCTGCAGGACGGCGAGCCGCACCTGCGGGTCCAGGCCGTCGTCGTGCTGATCGCCCTGCACGCCGCGGACGAGGTCGCCGACGCCGCCGACGACCCGGCCCGGGAAGTGCGGGTGGCGGTGGCCGAGGGGCTGGCCAGGCTGGCGCGGCCCGCCGGGCTGCCCGCCCTGGAGCACCTCCTGGCCGACCACGACCCCGTGGTGCGGATGGCCGCGATCGACGCCGCCGCGGAGCTCGGGGTGCCCGAGCCGCTGGCCGGACGCGTCGTCACGGCGGTCGCCCACCCCAGCTGGCAGGTGCGCAGGCGCGCCGCGCTGGCGCTGGGCGCCGCCGACGACCCCGAAGTGGCGGTCCCGCCGCTCGTGCACGCGCTGCGAGACCGTATGGTGGACGTGCGGCGCGCCGCCGTCCAGTCTCTGGAACGATGGGCGTCGCACCGTCCGGACGTGCTGACCGCCCTGACCGAGGCGCTCGCCGATCCGGACCCCGGCGTCCGCACGCAGGTCCGCTGGGCGCTGGCCTGAACGGCCGGCGCGCCCGCGGGCCCGGCGCGGGCCCGGCATGAGACGTGGGCGGGGCGTCCTGGGGTGGGGGCGCCTCGCCCACCCGCTTGTCTGCGAGCTCGTCCGACTTTCCGTGACGGGCGCAGAACGCTGCGGTGATCACAGACGTCTAACGAGTCGCGCAAGATGAACCACGGGGGGCTCGGACGGGTACAGCTTCTCGTGGCGGGTCCGGATGCGACGGAGGAGAGCCGATGGCGGCGGCACGCCCACTTCAGGCCAACGATCCTGCGTGGCTGGGGCCGTACGAACTGCTGGGCAGGCTCGGCGAGGGCGGGCAGAGCGTCGTCTACCTGGCGCGCGGCGCGGACGGCCGCGAGGTCGCCGTCAAGCTGCTGCGCGCCCAGCTCAGCCGCAGCCCCGAATGGCGCGCGCGGTTCGCCCAGGAGATCAAGGTCATCGGCCGGGTCGCCGGGTTCTGCACCGCGCAGGTGATCGACGCCGACGTCGAGGGCGACCTGCCGTACGTGGTCAGCGAGTACGTCCCGGGGCCGTCGCTGACCGAGCTGGTCACCTCGCAGGGCCCGCGCGTCGGCACCGACCTGGACCGGCTGGCGATCGGCACGATCACCGCCCTGGCCGCCATCCACCGCGCCGGGATCCTGCACCGCGACTTCAAACCGTCCAACGTGCTCATGGGGCCGGACGGGCCGCGCGTCATCGACTTCGGCATCGCCCGGGTGATGGGCGCGTCCTCCGCCCAGTCGAGCGGCGTGGTCGGCACCCCCTCCTACATGGCGCCCGAGGCCGTCAACAACGCCCCCCTGGGTACAGGGGTGGACCTGTTCGCCTGGGGCGCGACCATGCTGTTCGCGGCCACCGGGCGGCACCCTTTCGGCAACGACAACATCTCCGCGGTGTTCCACCGCGTCCTGCACTACGAGCCGGACCTGTCCCCGCTGCCGGATTCGCTGCGCGAGATCGTCGCCCGGTGCCTGGCCAAGGACCCGGCCCGCCGCCCCGAGGCGCAGCAGGTCCTGCTCGACCTGCTCGGCCGCCAGGCCAGCGTCGACGCCGAGCCGGACGCGGCGCTGACCACCGGCGCCTCGTTCGCGGGCGACGACCGGCCCGCCGCGATCGGCCCCTCCGCCGGCCCCGGCGCCGGGGCGCCCGCCCTGATCGGCGCCTCCGCCCACGCGCCCGCGGCCGATCCCCCCGGCGGGGGAGCGGGGCCGGGGCCGCACGACCCCGCCTCGCCCGGCCCGGCGGTGTCCAGTCCGCCGGGCGATCCGCGTCAGGGGCGGCCGCACGAGGACACCACCCCGTCGGGGCCGCAGTCGCCTCCCACGCTCCCGCCCGCGTCGCGCCGCCGCGCGCGGTGGCGCATCGCCGCGATCATCGCGGCCCCGCTGCTCGCGCTGGCCGCGGGCGGCGCCGTCTGGGCGCTGTCGCCGGACGGGGACGGCGGACGGTCGAAGCGGCCCCCCGCCGCCGACACCGCCGCGCCGCCCGCCGAGGCGAACACGGCCGCCGCGGCGGCCGCCGAGGCGGTCAAGGCGGTGCTCAGCTTCGACTACAGGACGCTGGACCGCGACATCGCCGGCGCCCACGCGCGCGTCACGGCCAGGTACCGGGCCGAGTACGACCGGCAGCTGCAGACGCGCAACTGGCAGACCCGGCTGCGCGAGACGAAGGGCTCGGTGACGACCGAGATCGCCGACACGGCGGTCGTGGCGGCGTCCCGCGACAGCGTCACCGTCCTGGCGTACGTCAAGCGGACGGTGCGGTCCCAGAACGCCCAGCCCAACATCCTGCAGGAGCCCATGCGCACCACCATGGTGCGGCAGGGCGACGGCTGGCTCCTGGACACCCTTTACGTCCTCAAGGCCGACTCCGTCCCGCTGGCGACCGCCGGCGAGGGCTGGCCGGGGCCGCGGGCGCGGACGGCGCTGGACGCCGTGAGCCGCGACCGGACCGTCGCCGCGGGCAGCCTCGTCGAGTCGGGCCTGCGGGCCGGCGCGACCGCCGGGGAGATCTACGCCCTCGCGGTGGTCGCGGACTGCTCGCCCGGCTCGTGCACCGCGAACGACGAGGTCGGCGTCCACCGGCTGCGGCTGCGGCAGACGGACGGCGGATGGCAGGTCGCCGGGACCGAGCGGCTGTGACCCGGCGGTCCACGAGGAAGACACGCCGTCGACATGACGAGGCGGGGCGCCCCGAACCGGGGCGCCCC
>NZ_BCQU01000151.1:0-7464 GCF_001552235.1 Actinomadura rubrobrunea NBRC 15275
CGGCGCCCGCCGCCCCGCCCCGCCGGGCGCCGCGTCCGTCAGGAGGTCGGCGCGCGGGGCGGGGTGATCGGGGTGCGGCCGCGGGCCAGCACCCAGACCATGGCGGCCAGCGCGGCCACCTGCAGCGGCCACCCCATGACGATCTTCGCGGCGCCCAGCAGGGCGCTCTGGTCGCCGTCGGCCAGGTAGATCGGGTACTGCACGGCCACCCGCAGCACGTTGGGCACCGCCAGCAGCCAGGTCAGCCGGGTGCACAGCCGGACCACGCCCGGGTCGGAGCGCCACCCGGTGGGGTCGCCGGTGACCGAGCCGATGATGAACCCGACGACCGGCCAGCGCACCAGGATCGAGAAGATCATTCCGACCGCGTAGCCGGCGTTGAGCAGGATGCCCGGGATGAACGCGTCCTCGGCGCGTCCCGAGCGCAGCGCGAAGAACGCCGCGATGGCGATGCCGACGAGGCTGTTGAGCACGAACTGCGGCGTGGAGCGCTGCGCGATCCGCACGAGGAGCAGCAGCACCGCCGCGCCGACCCCGACCGCGGCGGCGAGCCGGACGTCCTTGCCGATGACGTAGGCGGTGGTGAAGCCGATGGTGGGCACGGCGGCCTCGATCATGCCGCGGACGCCGCCCAGCGCCTTGGACAGCTGGGCCCGCACCGCCGCCTCGACCGTGTCGTGGGCGGCGTCCCCGCCGCGGCGCGCGTCGTCGTCGCGCCGCGGCGCGTCCCGTCCGGTCCGTTCGTCCGTATCGGTCAGGGCGGGCGTCCCCGCCCCGCCCTTCGCCCTCTCGTCGTCCGCGGCCACGCTGCCCCCGCTCGCCTCGCGCTCGTCCACCGGGTCGCCCCCTTCCCGCGGCGCGGTCACGCGGACCCGCGCAGCTCGTAACGGGGGTTGAACATGACCTTGCGTCCGTCCTGCACGCTCACCAGGCCCTCGGCGCGCAGCCGCCGCCCGGGGTCGATGCCGGCGATCTTGCGGCGCCCCAGCCAGACCAGGTTGATCACGTCGGTGCCGTCGTAGAGCTCGGCCTCCAGGGCCGGCGCTCCACCACGGGGCCGCAGGGTCACCGTACGTAGCGTACCCGCCACGCACGCGCGCTTGCGCGCGGCGCAGGCGGTGATGGGGGTGGCGCCCTCCGCCCCGCTGGTCTGCTGGAGCTCCTCGGCCTCCATCTCGGCCTTGCTCGAGGTCATGCGGCGGAGGAAGCGCCGCAGCCCGCCGCGGCCGCGGCCGGGTCGGGGCGTGCCACGCGTCTCGGTCTGCGGATGGGCCGGCACCTCGTCCATGTTCGAAGCGTAAGGCATCCAAGAAGGAAGTGTCGGACGACGGTGACGTTCTCGAAATCAGCGACAACTGGCGACAAGTCAGGCGGCGGTGCCGGGCGCGGCCCCGGCGCTCCCCTCCCGTCACCGAATTGAGACGCGCGATTTCGGCGGCCTCCCCCCTCCCGGGCCGCGCGGCGTCTACTTTCTCACCAGGGAACCTCACCCTCCGTAGGCGACGCGCCACGGAGGGGACTCGCAGCGCATCCACGGCAGACGGTACGGGGACACGATGCCGCACAGGGGCAACACACGGATTCCGAGGAACTGGACGGCCGCGATCGCGGCCGCGACGCTCACGGCCGCTCTCGCCGCCGTGTCCGCCTGCGGGGGCGGCGGCGACGGGACGGACGGCGCACGGGCCGGCCGCGCGTTCGGGGCGGCGACGCCGTCCGCCTCCCCGCCGATCCTGATCACGCCCGCGCACGGGGCGCGCGCGGTGCGGCCCGACAGCCGGGTCGTGGTCACCGCGCGCCGCGGCACGCTGCACCGCGTCGTCGTGCGCGCCGCCGACGGCACCCGCGCGCCCGGCCGCATGTCGTCGGACCGCCGCACCTGGCGGACGCGCTGGACGCTGCGTCCCGGCACCGTCTACACCGTCGACTCCACCGGCGTCGAGCAGGGCAGGCCGACGGCCGCGACCGCCCGGTTCGCCACGCTGCGCCCGCAGGCCGCGTTCGGCGTCGCCGACGTCGCCCCGCGCCCGGGCGAGGTGGTGGGGGTCGGCATGCCGATCATCGTCACCTTCGACCGGCCGGTGGCCGACCGCGCGGCCGTGGAGCGTTCCCTGGAGCTGCGCATGAGCCGTCCCGTGGTCGGCGCGTGGCGCTGGCTGGACGGCCGCCGGGTGGTGTTCCGCCCCCGCCGGTTCTGGCCGACGGGCCAGCGGGTGAGGCTGATCGCGCACACCGCGGGCGTGCGGGCGGCGCCGGGCGTGTACGGGCGGGCGGACCGCGCGGTCGGCTTCCGGGTGGGCCCGGCCAGGATCAGCACCGTGGACGTGCCGCGGCACCGCATGACCGTGCGGGTGAACGGCCGTGTCGTGCGGTCGGTGGGGATCAGCGCGGGCAAGGGCGGCGCCCGCAAGTACACCACCACCAGCGGCGTCCACCTGACCATGGGCAAGGCGGACCCGGTGATCATGTCGTCGGCGTGGATGGGCGTCACCGACCGCGACGACCCGCGCTATTACAAGAAGAAGGTGCGGCACGCGGTGCAGATCTCCGCCAGCGGGGAGTACGTCCACGCGGCCCCTTGGTCGGTGCGGGCGCAGGGACGGGAGAACGTCAGCCACGGCTGTGTGAACGCTTCACCGGAGTTCGCGCGCTGGTTCTTCGGGGAGACGCTGCGCGGGGACGTCGTCACCATCATCGGCACGAACCGTCCGCTGGAGTGGAACAACGGCTGGGGGTACTGGCAGCTGCCGTGGCGCGTGTGGCAGGCGGGCAGCGCGCTGAAGCGTCCCGTCCGGCCCGGCCGCCTGTGACGGCCCGCCGGTATCGACCGTCGTCGACCGGCGGCCTGTGCGGCCCTCGCCGTCACCGGGCGGCGCGGGCCTTCTCGATGGCCTGCTCGAACGCCGACAGCGGCTGCGCGCCGAAGAACGGCTCCCCGTTGATCAGGAACGCCGGGGTGCCGGGGACGCCGAGCCGCTGCCCGAACGCGAAGTCGTCGCGGACCGCGCCGCGCACCTCGCGGGACCGGCGGTCGGCGTCGAAGCGCGCCACGTCGAGCCCGGCGCGGCGGGCGACGTCGCGCAGGAACGCGTCGTCGATCCGGCCGCTGTTCATGCGGCGGGGCTGCCGCGCGTACAGGGCGTCGTGGAACTCCCAGAAGCGGCCCTGCCGGGCGGCCGCGCGGGCCGCCTCCGCGGCCCGCACCGACTCTTTGCCGAACGTCGGGAAGTCGCGCCAGATCAGCCGCACCACCCCCGTGTCGATGTAGCGGCGGGTCAGCTCCGGCTGGATCTTGCGGGCGAACGTGCCGCACTTGGGGCACTGGAAGTCGCCGAACTCCTCGATCGTGACGGGGGCGCGGTCGCTGCCCTTGAACAGGGCCGGGTCGGCGGGCGGCGGCGTGGGCCCGATCCAGGTGACGGTCGGCGTGGGGGTGGGGCTGGGGGACGAGGGCGCCTCCACCTCGGGGATGCCGCCCTGCCCGCCGGCGCGGTCGTCGGCCGTCCGGTCCTTGTCGCGGGTCAGCGCCGCGAACGCCATGACCGCCAGCACGGCGACGGCGGCGACGACGGCCGCCGCGGTGCGGGTCCGCCCGCCGAACCGGCGTGCGAGCGGTCCGCGGCGCCGCTCGTCCTGGTCGTCGCGCGTCCCGCCCTCGATCACGTCCGCGGGCTCGTCACCGCCGTGCGGCACCGGACGCCTCCCCTCTCGTCGCCGTGACCGGCCCGGGGATTCCCCGGGCGCCTCCCAGTCTGGGCGATCGGAACGCCGCGCGCCGCAGGCCACGCCGGGTCCGCGGCGGCCGCCGTCGCGACGCCCTCGGGAACGGCGTCTCGAACGGCGCCGGGGGTCGTCGTCCCGGGCGGACAGGAGTAGCGTCCACGGTGTGCAGGCTCATCAACTGGCCAGGCCCTACCCCGTCACCCGGTTGGACGGTGACGCGCTCGAGGCCGCGCGCATGCTGGCGGAGCAGCGGCTCCCCGGCCTGATCGTGGTGGACGAGGACGAGCATCCGGTCGCGGTGCTGCCCGGGTCGCAGATCCTGCGGTTCGTCGTGCCGCGCTACGTCCAGGACGACCCGGCGCTCGCCCGCGTGTTCGACGAGGACCACGCCGACCGCATGTGCCAGCGGCTCGGCGGACGGAAGGTGCGGGACGTGCTCGTGCCCGAGCAGGCGCCGCCCCTGCCCGTGGTGCCCGGCGACGCGCAGGCGATGGAGATCGCCGCGCTCATGGCCGACGCGCACTCCCCGGTGGTGGCGGTCGTGGACGAGGCCGGGCCCGGGCGGCCGCGCATCGTCGGCGCGATCACCGTGGCCGATCTGCTCGGCCGGCTGCTGCCCGCGCCCGCCTGACGCGGGACGTCTGATCGGCGCGACGAACGGACCGCGCCGACGGCCCCGTCCCCGGCGCGCCGGGCGCGCGGCGGGGACGGGGACGACGGGCCGGGTCAGCGCACTTCGGTGATCTCCGGGCCGCGCTCGAAGGGGTTGAAGGTCTCCTTCTTCTCCTCTTCCTGCTGCTGCTCCTGCGCGTCGGCCTCGTGGAACTCCTTGGGGACCCGCAGTTCGAGCAGCTCGCGCGGCGGCATGGGGTGCTCGCCGCGGATGACGACCACGTTGCGCAGCACGTCCTCCAGGACCTGCCACTGCTCCTCGTCCTGCACCGCGGCGCCCTGCACCACGGCCTGCAGGAACCAGCGCGGCCCGTCGACGCCGATGAAGCGGATCAGCTGCGGCGCCCAGCCCTGGTCGATGAACTCCTGGGGGATCTGCTCGCGCACCTCCTGCGGCATCTCCGCCAGGATCTCCTCGGTGAGCGGGGCGGGCACCATGGCCACCATCTCCGGACCGAACGGGCCCTCGCCCTCCTGGACCTGGCCGCCCGCCTGCTCCTGGATGTCCTTGGCGGTCTCACGGCGCACGTCGTCCCAGATGCCGCTGCGCTTGGGCGCGGCGAACGCCTGGAGCTGCATGGCGCTCTGGCCGTGCTGGACGAGCACCGCGACCGGCCGCGCGTCCAGCGGGTTGCCCTGCTCGTCGACCTGCGTCGCCTCGAAGTTCACCTGGAAGCCCAGCCCCGGCGCGACGGGGACCAGCAGGGACCCGAAGTCCAGGCGCTGCATCTCGGGGTAGGAGTCCTCGGAGTCCCACGGCCCGCCCTTGGACGGGGTCGCCTGCGCGGGAGCCTCGGTCTCGGTCTCGGCGTCCGCCGCCTCCGCCCGCTCGTCGACCGTCCGCTCGGGCTCCTCGGCGGGCTTGTCGTCCTGCCGGCGACGACGTCCAAAAGCCACGACTCACGCTCCTTCGTTAGCGTACCGATTGTCCGCGAACCCGCCCGTAGAGCCGAAACCGTTGTCCCCGCGGGCGGACCCGGGAAGCTGAGCGACCTCGTGGAAGACCGCGTGTTCGACCCGCTGCACGACCATCTGCGCGATGCGGTCGCCGCGCCGCAGGCGGACGGTGGTGCGGGGGTCGGTGTTCAGCAGGGTCACCTTGATCTCACCGCGATAGCCGGCATCGACCGTACCCGGTGCGTTCACAATGGTCACCCCCAACCTAGCGCCCAAACCGGATCGCGGGTGAATGAACGCGGCATAGCCGTCCGGCAGCGCGATCGCCATGCCGGTGGGCACCACGGCCCGCTCCCCGGGCGGCAGCTCGACGTCGACGGCGGCGACGAGGTCGGCGCCGGCGTCGCCGGGATGGGCGTACCTGGGCAGCGGCAGGTCGGGGTCGAGCCGCCGGATGAGCACGTCCACCTTGCTCACGAAGTCACCTCGCTGGTCGGGTCGGCACCGCCCGCCGCCACGGCGGCGGCGGCGCGTCGAGCCTACCCAGGGCGGCGCGGTGAACGGTGCCGGAGCACGCCGCTCCGTCGGCGCCCGGAAGGACTTTACCCGCCTCCTGATCATCACTTCCGCCGCCATTGCACCGTCTGGACCTCGGAACGCGTAGTGTCGCTTTCGCCGCAATCCCCCGCCGGTGATCGCGGGAGAGGGGGAAGCGTGAGGCGACAGGTCGTCGTCCACCGGTCGCTCGACGGCGTCCGGGTCCGGCTGTCCGGTCGGCACGACCTGGGCGGCCCGGTCACCTCGGTGGCGCGGATCGCCGTCGCCGGACGGCTGCACGAGATCTCCTCCGGCGCCCGCGCCGACGCGTCGGCCTGGGCGGAGGACATCGGCGTGCGCCGCCTCGACCAGGAGTTCCGCATCCACGGCGGACGGCTGCGCACCGGCCGCGCCGTCTCCGTCGCCCCGGGCACCGGGGTGCGCGAGCCGGTGCTGGCGGCGATCTGGGAAGGCCGCCGCCACGCGGTGTTCACGCACCTGTACCACGCCCGTCCCGCCGACGCGGTGGCGTTCTTCGGCGCCCTGCGGCTCACCGAGCACGACGACGGGATCACCGTGGGGCACGGGGCGGACGCGCCGTCCCGCTCCGCCTCCGCCCTGACCGAGACCGCCCTGGTCAAGGAGGTCCCGGGGCTGGGGCTGCTGGAGATCAGCGCGTTGGACGCGCGGTCGCGGCGCCTTCTGCCGCCGTGGCGGGGCGCCGCCGTGGCGGGCGGCGAGCTGTTCCAGGACACCGTGCCCGGGCAGGGCCCGTACTTCCTGCTGGCGCTGCGGTCGCTGCTGGTCACGGTGCTGCCCGAGGAGGGCCTGGCGGAGCGGGTCCCCGAGCGGCTGTCCGGACTGGCGATCGAGGCGGTGGCGTGATGGCCGCGCTGCCGGCCGGGATCGCGGCGGTCGCCGTCCCGACGGTGCTGCTCGGCTCGCTGTGGGGCCATGTGCGGCGCCCTGGAGTGCTCGTCGCGGCGGTTCGGGCGCACGGCGTGGTGCCCGCCCCCTTGGTGCGGCCCGTCGCGGCGCTGGCGGTGGCGGCCGAGGCGGTCGCCGGAGGCTGGGCGGCGGCGGGGCTGCTGACGGGCCGGGACGACTCGCTGCGCATGTGCCTCGCGCTCGCGGCCGTCCTGCTGGCCGCCTACGCCCTCTACGGGGCCCATGTGGTGAGAACGCGGCCGCGTGCGGTGCCCTGCGGCTGCGGCGGCGACGCCGCCACGCCCATGACCGGCTGGGTCGCCGCGCGCGCGGGCGCGCTGGCGGGCCTGGCGCTGGCCGGGGCCGCCTGGGGGCCGCCCGCCGCCCGGTCTCCCGCCGAGTCGCTGATCGTCATCGCCATGGGCGTGGTGGTCGCGGTTCTGCTGTGGTGCCTGCCGCTCGCCATGGCGCAGGAGCGGGAGAGGAGCCCGGCGCGATGAGTTTCCAGACAAGTGCGCTGCTGGTGACGTGGGCGGTGCTGCTTCTGCTGGCCCTGGTGGTGGCGGGGCTCGTCCGGCAGGTCCACGCGCTGGGCCAGGGCGTGCCGCGGCCCGTGCCGCTCGGCCCCGCCCCGGGGTCGCCCGCGCCCGCGTTCGACCGCCTCGGCCCCGCCCCGGGGTCGCCCGCGCCCGCGTTCGACCGCCTCGG
>NZ_BCQU01000152.1:0-7409 GCF_001552235.1 Actinomadura rubrobrunea NBRC 15275
CGCGGCGGATGGCGGCCGCGGCGCCGATCGCGGCGACGGTGGCGCCCGCGGCGGTCGCCATGGTCGCCTCCCGGCCGCCCACGCGGCGGCCGACCACCGCGTGCCGTCCGGCGGTCTCCTCCATCAGGACGCGCAGCGCCGTGGCGTTGTCGTAGGCGGGCTTCCAGCCCGCGGCCCGCAGCCGGGCGCAGTCGACCACCCACGGGTAGGCGACGTAGTGCAGGTCGGTGGCGGGCGCCGGGGTCATGCCGAGGCGGTGCAGCCGCTGCGCCATGCCGAAGGTGACGGCGGCGGGCAGCTCGAAGCGCCGCTTGCGGGTGATCTCCTGGACCTCGTCCGGGCCGAGCCAGCCGTCGCAGCCGACCGCCAGCGGCCCGTCCAGGTCCTCGACGACGACGAGTTCCAGCGCGGCGGCCAGGTCCTCGATGTGGCAGAACTGCCAGCCGGGCGCGCAGCCCTTGACCGACAGCAGCCGGGGCGCCTCGAAATGCCGGGTGATCACCGTGTCGACCCCCGGGCCGACCAGCGCGGCGGGACGCACCACGGTGACGCGCAGCCCGGGGTGGGTGACGGCGGCGTTCCCGGCCAGCTCCTCGATCTCCAGGTAGTCCCCGGCGATGCTGGTGTTGGCCTCGGCGGCCAGCGGGGCGTCCTCGGGCAGCGGCACCGGGTTGTCGGGCGACGCCCCGTACACCATGGCGCTGGTGACCAGGACCACGCGGCGCACCCGGGCGGCCGCCGCGGCGGTCACCACGGTCTGCGCGCCGCGGACGTTGTGGGTGCGGCGCTCGCGCGGGTCCACGTCGGGGGACGTCTGCAGGTCCAGGTGGACCAGCACGTCGACGTCCGACAGCCGGTGCGACAGCATGGGGTCGCGGACGTCCACGACGCGCCAGGTGGCGCCCTCCACGTCGCCGCGGTGCCGGTCGACGGCGACGACCTTGCGGACCTCCTCGCGCCCGGCGAGCCGGGCGGCGAGCAGTCGTCCCGTCCCCGCGGCCGCCCCGGTCACGGCGACGACCGGGCCGGTGCTACGCCGAGGGCGAACCTTGCCCGTTGCCACGGAGCTGCCCCCTTCCCTGTGTACGCGAGTTCCCCGGGACCGGCTAACGTTGCGGATATGAGCCCATCATGCATCCCAGGGGCGAACCGATGAGCAACACTCCCTTCGGCTTCAACCGTCCCGGCGACGGCGACGACGACAGAGGCGATAAGGACAAGCCCCAGGATCCGTTCCAGGCCATGGGCGACATGCGGCAGTTCGCCGACATGCTGCACCGCTTCGCCGACATGATCGGCAGCGTTCAGGTCGGGGCGGGGGGCGGCCCGCTGAACTGGGATCTGGCCAAGAACATAGCCCGCCACACCGTGGTGGAGCAGGGCGACCCCTCGGTTGTGGACGCCGAGCGCCGCCAGGTGGAGGAGGCGCTGCGGCTGGCCGACCTGTGGCTGGACGAGGGGACGACGCTGCCCGCGGGCGTGCAGAAGCCGCAGGCGTGGAGCCGATCGGAGTGGATCGAGCAGACCCTGCCGGTGTGGGCGCAGGTGTGCGACCCGATCGCCGAGCGGATGGTCGAGTCCATGGGCGGCGCGTTGGGCTCGAGCGCCATCCCCGCCGACGTGCAGGCGATGGCGGGCCCCTTGATCGGCATGGTCAAGCAGATGGCCGGGGCCATGGTGGGCGGCCAGGCCGGGCAGGCGCTGGGGGCGCTGGCCCGCGAGGTGGTCGGCTCGTCCGACGTGGGGCTGCCGCTCGCGCCCGACGGCGTGGGCGCGCTGCTGCCCGCCGGGGTGGCCGCGTTCGGCGACGGCCTGGAGCTGTCGCCCGAGGAGGTGCGGCTCTACCTGGCGCTGCGGGAGGCCGCGCACCAGCGGCTGTTCGCGCACGTGCCGTGGCTGCGGTCGCACATCCTGGGCGCGGTCGAGGAGTACGCGCGCGGCATCACCGTGGACCTGTCGGGCATCGAGCAGGCCGTGCGGGGCCTGGACCTCGGCGACCCCGAGGCGATCCAGCGGGCGCTCGGCGGCGAGATCCAGCTGCAGCCCGAGGAGACGCCCCGGCAGAAGGCGGCGCTGGCCCGGCTGGAGACGACGCTGGCCCTGGTCGAGGGCTGGGTGGACACGGTGGTCAACCAGGTGGCGGAGGGCCGGCTGCCGAACACGGTCAAACTGGCCGAGGCGGTGCGGCGGCGCCGCGCCACCGGCGGCCCGGCCGAGCGGACGTTCGCCACGCTGGTGGGCCTGGAGCTGCGGCCGCGGCGGCTGCGCGAGGCGGGCGCCCTGTGGCGCTCGCTCACCGAGGTGCGCGGGGTGCAGGGCCGCGACGCGGTGTGGGGGCACCCCGACCTGCTGCCGACCGCCGACGACCTGGACGACCCCCAGGGCTACGTGCACGGCCGGCCGGAGGTGGAGGGCCTGTCCGACCTGGACATCTCCGCCCTGACCAAGGACGTTCCGGACGACGAGAAGGACCGGGGCGACGACGAGGACGACGGCGGCCCGGACGGCGGCCCGGGCTCCGGCGACGACGGCTCCGGGTCCCGATCGTGAGGCCCGGGGGCGGGTACGGCCACGGCTTCGGCGGCGGTCAGCGGGTCAACGGCTGCGTCTACGCGCCGGGGTCGTCCATGGCCGTGATCAGGCGGCGGGGGGCGCGGGCCGCGGGGTTGTGCTGGCAGCGGCCGATCGACCAGGAGCGGCGCCGGCGGCATCCGGCCAACTCCCTGTACCCCCGCGTGGGCAGGATGTGACGCGTCGTCCATGACCGGATCGGAGAACACGGCGCTGCGCGCCGACGCGATACGGGTGCTGGACGCCTGGCGGGCGCCCGACCCCGAGCAGGACCGGCTGCGGCGCGATTTCCTGCGGCATCTGGACGTGCATCCCGACGGCATGTGGCGGCGGTGCGCGGCCGGTCACCTGACCGCCAGCACGCTGGTGCTGGACGCCGCGGCCGCGCGCGTGCTGCTGACGCTGCATCGCAAGATCGGCGCTTGGCTGCAGCTCGGCGGGCACTGCGAGCCGGGGGACGCCACGCTGGCGGACGCGGCGCTGCGCGAGGCGGCCGAGGAGTCGGGGATCGCGGGGTTGCGGCTGGCGCGGCCCCGGCCCGTCCAGTTGGACCGGCACGCGGTGCGCTGCCATCCGCAGGGCTCGTGGCATCTGGACGTGCAGTACGTGGCGGTCGCGCCGCCGGACGCGCGGCACAGGATCAGCGAGGAGTCGGCGGACCTGCGCTGGTTCCCGCTGGACGCGCTGCCCGACTCCGTGGACGAGGTGGTGCGCCGCCTGGTCGCCCGCGCGCGGGCGCTGTCCCTGTGACCTGCCCCTTGTGACCCGGTTCCCGTGATCCGCCCCCTGTGATCTGCCGACGGGGGCGGAGGGTCATCCGGTGAGGGGGCGGCCTTCGAGCAGCGCGCGGGTGTTGTCCCACCCCTCCAGGCCCGGGTCGAGGCGGGCCAGGTCGGCGGGGGTGCGCAGGCGGTGCCAGGCGGGTCCCTGCGGCACCAGGCCGGGGCGGGGCGCGGCGGCGCGCAGCCGCTCCAGGGCGTCGGGGACGTCGAGGTCGACGTCGCGCAGGACGCCGTCCAGCCACCCGGGCAGCGGCAGCCGGGCGGCCAGCGCGACCAGTCCGCCGCCGTCGGCCCGGCAGGCGGAGGCGGGCGCGCGGCCGAGGGCGCGCAGCAGCTTGCCGACGTGCAGCCCGGGAAGATCGGGGGCGTCCCCGGCCAGCAGCACCGCCTCGGTCGCGCCCAGCGCGTGCAGCGCCGCGAACGCGCCGGCCGGGGTGCCGGCTCGGATGATCGGGGTGCCGGGCCAGGTGATCGCCTCGACGTCGGGCTGGTCGGGCGGGTCGAGGACCAGCGCGGGGGTGACCAGGTCGAGCCCGGCGGCGGTCTCGTAGGTGTCCTCCAGCAGGGCCAGCCGGAACTCATCAGGGTCGACGCCCGGGGGGACCGCCGCGTCCCCGGAGCCGTCGTCCCCGCGCAGGGCCAGCACCGCGACGAACGGGGCGCGCCGCGTCGCCTCTCCGCTCACCCGGCGGCCTCGCGCAGCTCCTCGTCCTCGGCCTCGAGGGGCAGGTGGGCGGCCGCCGCGACGCCCTCCAGGTAGCCGCGCGCCCGTTCCGCCTTGGGATAGTTGGACACCAGCTCCCAGAACCCGGGGCCGTGCCCGGGGACGATCAGGTGGGCCAGCTCGTGCACCAGGACGTAGTCGACCACCCAGGTGGGCATGCCGCGCAGCCGCGTGGAGAGGCGGATGGTGCCGTCGTCCGGCGTGCAGGACCCCCAGCGGGAGCGCTGGTTGCCGACCCACCGCACGCTCACCGGCTCGACGCGTCCGCCCAGGTAGCGGCGGGACAGCTCACGGGCCCGCGCCTGCAGGTCGGCGTCGGTGGGACGGCGGCGGCGCTCCTTCTCCGCCAGCCGTTCCAGGATGGTCGCGATCCACTGTTCCTCTTCCGCCTTGGAGAGCCGTGAGGGGAGCATCACGACGACCTTGTCCCCGTCACGGTAGGCGGACACCGTCCGCCTACGTCGGCTGCTGCGGCGGACCTCAACATTTGGCGGCACGCCAGAACGGTACCTAAGTTTTTGCGTCCTCCACAGGGGGTGTTTGATATCGCGGCAGGTCAGAGCCGTGTTTTTTGCCGTCGGCACCGAGTTTCCACAGCCCTTGTGGATCTTGTCCACAGCGCCGCGCCGGGCGCTCCACAGGGCGTTCCACAGCCTTTCCGCAGGCCGCGTCGCCCGCGGCGGACGGCGCTCCCGCCGTCGTGAGATCAGATTGCGCCGCGTCCGGGCCGCTCCACGAGGGGGGAGGCGGGCCGGGGCATTCCGCCCCGACGAGCCGGGTACGTAACGGAACGGTCGCACATCGTAGCGACTCGGCCTCGCCGCTTCCATCACCGGCCGGACTTCGGGGGTGCACAGTGACCAGGTACAGGCGACGACGACGGACCGAAGCCCGAGCGATGCCGCGGCAGGGCTCCAACGGCGCACACCCGGCCCTGCGGAGAGCGCGCGCAGGCCGAAGCGAACGGACGGGAGCGCCGCGAGAGAACGCGCACACCAAGGTCTCGCCCGTCACGAGCCCCCGGACCGGGGGCGCGCGGTGGGCGGCGGCGCGGATCGGCGGCGGCGTCGCCGGGGCCGCACTGGGCAGGCTGGCGAGCCGGTTGCTGGCGCCGCTGTCCCGCCGGACGGCCCGTCGCCTGGGCTTGCCGCAGAACGCCGTCGCCTGGCTGGTGCAGACCGTGATGCCGGTGGTGACGTCGTTGGCCGCCGAACGCCTGGCCGTCCGTCGGCGTCGTCGCGCCGACCGGCGCGACGCCATCCCACGTCACGGAAGGGGGCGCGGTACCCGTCGGCCCCATGGGAGCCGTGAACGGCACGGGCCGCGGCGACGAGGCGAACCGCCCGTCCCCGGTCACGCGCCTCCGTCCCGCGACCCCGGCGGCCGCGGGCGCCGCACCGCCAAGGTGAGCAAGCGCACACTTACATCGTTGTCGCCGGCAGCGCGGCGGTAGCGGGGCCGAGTGCGGCCGACCTCCACGGATCGTTGTGGCGTGAACGACAGTCATCCTCGACAATGGTCGCCGTGAGCGATCTCCCCCGCCGCGCGGTGACGCGGTCCGCGAAACTGGCGTCCCTGCCCCTCGGCTTCGCCGGGCGCACCGCGCTCGGGGTGGGCAAGCGCACGTTCGGCAAGTCCGCCGAGGCCGTGGCCGTCGAGATCCAGCAGCGCACCGCCGAGCAGCTGTTCAAGGTGCTGGGCGAGCTCAAGGGCGGGGCGATGAAGCTCGGCCAGATGCTGTCCATCTTCGAGGCGGCGCTGCCCCCGGAGATCGCCGGCCCCTACCGGGCGACGCTGACGCGGCTGCAGGAGGCCGCGCCGCCGCTGCCCGCGAGCACCGTCCACCAGGTCCTGGCGGACGCCCTCGGCGCGGACTGGCGGGACCGCTTCCGCGAGTTCGACGACACCCCGGCGGCCGCCGCGTCCATCGGGCAGGTGCACCGGGGCGTGTGGGAGGACGGCCGCGCGGTCGCCGTCAAGGTGCAGTATCCGGGCGCGGGCCAGGCGCTGCTCAGCGACTTCAACCAGCTGTCGCGGCTGGCGAAGCTGTTCGCGGTGCTCATGCCCGGCCTGGACGTCAAGTCGATGCTGGCCGAGCTGCGCGAGCGCATCGCCGAGGAGCTCGACTACACCATCGAGGCGCAGTCGCAGCGCATCGTGCACGAGGCGTACGCCGACGACCCCGACTTCTGGGTGCCCGCCGTCGTCGCGCAGGCCGGGGACGTCCTGGTCACCGAGTGGATGGACGGCGTCCCCCTCTCCAAGATCATCGCCGAGGGCGACCAGCGGGAGCGCGACCACGCGGCCCTGCTGTACTGCCGGTTCCTGCTGTCGGGTCCGCGCCGCTGCGGCCTGCTGCACGGCGACCCGCACCCGGGCAACTTCCGCATCCTCGACGACGGCCGGCTCGGCGTGATGGACTTCGGCGCCGTCGACCGCATCCCGCCGGAGTTCCAGTACCGGATGGGGCGGCTGCTGCGCATCGGCACCATGGCCGAGATCGGCGAGATCGAGGAGGCGCTGCGCCGCGAGGACTTCATCCGCGAGGGCGTCGAGATCGACACCGAGGCGCTGCAGGCGTTCCTGGCGCCGATCACCGAGCCGTTCGTCACCGAGACCTTCAAGTTCACCCGCGAGTGGCTGCGCGACATGGCCGCCCGGGTCACCGACCTGCGGCCGACCAACGTGGTGCGCCAGCTGAACCTGCCGCCCGAGTACGTGATCGTGCACCGGGTGCTGTCGGCGGGCACCGGCGTGCTGTGCCAGCTGGAATGCGAGATCCCCGCCCGCGCCGAGTCGCTGCGCTGGATTCCCGGCTTCGGCGACGAGCCCGAGCCGGCGGACCTGATGGACGAGGACGTGACGGACGCGGAGGATCTCGCCGGCTGATCCGGGACCTCGGCGGTGGTCAGGCCCGCCTCGTGGCGCGCGGCGCGCGGCGGGCCTCGGCGTCCGCGCCGTCGGACACGGACACCCGGGGGCCCATGGCGACCGCTCGGCGGCCAGCACCGGGGCCGCCGCGTCCCCGGCGAACAGCTCGGCCGACCGGCTGTCCGAGGAGGTTTCGTCCGGTGACACGGCAGCGGGGCCCCGCGCACCTCGGCGATGCGCGGGGCCCCGCTGGTGTGGAACGCGCGGCGGAGGCGTAGGGCCGCCGCGCGTTCCCGCCGCCCGCCGGGAGGCGCCCGCCCGTCAAACCATCCGAAAGAACGGGCGGCGCCTGCGACCGGCGGGCTCCCGGAACGCGTGCACGTGCCGCTCGGGCCGTCCGGGTCAGCCGAGCAGCGCGCGGCGGACCCGAGCCGCTCGGACGCGCGCGTCGCGGCGGGCGC
>NZ_BCQU01000153.1:0-7401 GCF_001552235.1 Actinomadura rubrobrunea NBRC 15275
CGGGCGTCGCGCCCGCCGGCGGACGCGACGACGGCGGAGGAAGATCATCGGGGCCGGGCTCGTCGTGCCGCGGGCGGCCCAGCTCCTTCAGGCGGGCCACGAAGTCGCCCGTCGGGAGGTCGTCGGCGTCGGCGGAGGCCGGCAGATCCGACAGCCCGCGCAGCCGGCTCTTGAGCCGCCGCAGGGCGTCGGCCTCGGCCCGGCACCGCGCGCACCCCGCGAGGTGGGCCAGCGCGCGGTCGCGCTCGTCGTGACCCAGCTCACCGTCGACCAACGCGGTCAGACGCTCCCCCAGACAGCTCACGCGGCTCCCTCGTCGATCACGTCGGCCGCGCGCGGCGACGCGCGCGGCGAAACCTCAAGCGCCCTCCGGCCGCGCGGGCTCGCCGGTGCGGATCGACGCGTCCCCCGTGGCCGGCGCCGCGGCGGGCACCGCCGCGACCAGGTCGTCGTCGCGCCGGTCGCCCTCCGCGGCGCCGCGGCGCTGCGGCGCGCGGTGCTCCAGCGCGGCGCGCAGCTGCGCCCTCCCCCGATGGATGCGGCTGCGCACGGTTCCCAGTTTGACACCCAAGGTCGCGGAGATCTCCTCGTACGACAGGCCTTCGATGTCGCACAGCACCACGGCGGCCCGGTACTCGGGCGCCAGGGCGTCGAGCGCGGCCTGGATGTCGGCGTCGAAGTTGCGGTCGTCGTAGGCCTGCGCGGGCGTCGGCTCGCGGCCCTGCAGGCGCTCGGCGGCGTCGTCGGCCAGTCCCTCGAAGCGGATGCGCTGGCGGCGCCGCGCCATGTCGAGGAACAGGTTGGTGGTGATGCGGTGCAGCCAGCCCTCGAAGGTTCCAGGCGTGTAGTTCGACAGCGAGCGGAACACCCGGACGAAGACCTCCTGGGTGAGGTCCTCGGCGTCGTGCTGGTTCCCGGTCAGCCGGTAGGCGAGCCGGTACACCCGTCCGGAATGCGCGCGCACCACCTCGTCCCAGGAAGGAGGCGCCCATTCGGCCTCCGGCGCGTTCTCGCGGTTGCGCGCGGCCGCCGTGGTCCCGAACCCCTTGCGGGGGCCGACCCCCACAGCGCCCTTAAAAGTCAGTGCTGCCACTCCCATGGTGCTGGGTTGTTCCTCTCTGGTGGCCAACGCTCTCGCTTTGGAACGACACGGTCGACCCTGGGCTGGGGTGGTACTGGACCGACGACTTCTACAACGTGCTGAAACGGCGTTTGGTTCCCGGTCAGCGATAAAGTCTGTTCCCGGGGATGCGGGGGCCGTCCCCTGCACCGATAGCGTCCGGCCAGCATGAGCCAGGCGGGGGTCCCGCGAGGAGGCAGCCATCGACGCCATTCAGGCCACCCTGGCCTATGTGGAGGAGTACCTCCCCGAAGACGAGGCGCTGGTGAACGCGCGACGGCGGGGCGAGGAGGTGGGGGCGACCCCCATCGGCCCGGCCGGCGGGGCGGCCCTGCGGTTCCTGGCCGCGGTGATCGACGCCCGGACGGTGGTGGAGATCGGCACCGGCTGCGGGGTCTCCGGCATCTGGCTGCTGCGCGGCATGCGCAAGGACGCGGTGCTGACCAGCGTGGACGTCGAGCCGGAGCACCAGCGGCTGGCCAAGCTCGCCTTCGCCGAGGCCGGGCTGGGCGCCTCCCGCACCCGGATGATCGTCGGGCGGGCGCTGGAGGTGCTGCCGCGGCTCACCGACGGCGCCTACGACATGGTGTTCTGCGACGCGCTCAAGCACGAGTACCCCGAGTACCTGACGGCGGCGCTGCGCCTGCTGCGCCCGGGCGGGGTGCTGGCCTTCGACAACGCGCTGTGGCACCACCGGGTGGCCGACCGGAGCCGGCGCGATCCCGAGACGCAGGCGATCCGCGAGGTGCACCGGATGATCCGCGACGACGAGCGGCTGGTGCCGCTGCTGCTGCCGGTCGGCGACGGCCTGCTGTGCGCCGTGAAGCGCGGATGAGTCCGCCGGCGGAGGGTCGCCCGACGGAGGCCTTCCGCGTCCGGACGCGGCCCACGCCGCGGGCCGCCGGGCAGGCGGTCGCGCTGGCGCTGCTGGTGGCCGCCTCGGCGGGGTTCGTCGTCGGCGGTCTGGCGGGCCGCGCCGGGTTCGGGGCCGTGCTGTTCGTCGTCTTGGGCGTGCTGGGGCTGGTCCTGTTCGGCGCCGGTCTGCTGCGGGCGGTGGGCGTCCTGCTGGGGCGCCGCCCCGTCCTGGAGATCGACGAGACGGGCGTGCGGCGTCCGGCGCGCTGGCCGCTGCCGCGCCGGGCCGACCGGGTGCTGCCGTGGCAGCGGGTGGCGGCGATGTGCGCGCTGCGCCGCGGGGTCGCGGGCACCCGCCGGGGCGAACAGGACTACCTGGTGTTCCTGCCGTCGGCGGAGCTGGCCGAGGCTGCCCGTACGGCGCGGCGGTCGCTGCTGGTCGCGCTGACGCTGCCGGACGCGCCCGCGACGGCGGCGCTGCCGGGGGCCGGGGAGGCGGCCGCGTGGTGCTTCCCCGTGGAGCCGTCGTGGGACGCGTCTCTCAAAGAGGTCGTGTCGGCCGTCCGCAGCCGCCGTCCGATCCCGGTGATCGACCGGCGCCGGCGGTGATCCCGCGGCGTCCGCTCAGGCGGACGCCTCAGCCGAACGTCTCGGCCGGACGCCTCAGCCGGACGCCGCGCCGAGCCAGGTGAGCAGCAGGCGGGTGCCGAAACCGGTGGCGCCCTTGGTGATCTCGGCGTCCTCGCCGGTCGCCCGCGCGGGACCGGCGACGTCGAGGTGGGCCCAGCGCCGCCCGCCCGCGAACTCGCGCAGGAACAGCGCCGCCATGATGGAGCCGCCGCCGAAGCCGCGGCGCTCGATGTTGGCCACGTCGGCGACGTCGGAGTCGATGCCGGGCCGGTACTCGTCGATCAGCGGCATGCGCCACAGCGGCTCGCCCGCGGCCCGCCCGGCGGCGAGCAGCGCGTCGGCCAGGTCGTCGTCGGTGGCGTACAGGGCGCCGTGCCGCAGCCCCAGCGCCACCTTGGCGGCGCCGGTGAGGGTGGCCACGTCCACGATCACGTCGGGGTCCAGCTCGGCCGCGGCGTAGGCGAGCGCGTCGGCCAGGACGAGCCGTCCCTCGGCGTCGGTGTTGAGCACCTCGGAGGTCCGGCCGCCGTAGTGGGTGATCACGTCGCCGGGGCGCATGGCCGACCCGGACGGCATGTTCTCGGCCGCCGCGACCAGCCCGGTCACCCGGGAGCGCACGCCGAGGCCGCGCAGCGCCCCCATGACCGCCATGACGGCGCCGCCGCCCGCCATGTCGGTCTTCATGGTCTTCATGTTGTCGTTGGGCTTGAGCGACAGGCCGCCGCTGTCGAACGCGATGCCCTTGCCGACCAGCACCACGTGGCGTCCGTCGGCGTCCTCGGGCCGGTAGGACAGCTCGATCAGCCGCGGCGGGCGGGGCGAGCCCCCGCCGACGGCCAGCAGCCCGCCGAAGCCGCGCTCGGCCAGCTCCTTCTCGCCGAGCACGCGCAGCTCCAGGCCCGCCTCGGCGGCGATGTCGGCGGCGCGGCCGGCCAGCCAGGACGGCCCCTTGTCGGTGGACGGCTGGTTGGCCAGGTCGCGGGCGCGCGCGGCGGCGCGGGCGAGGGCCTCGCCGCGGCGGACCGCGGCCCACGCGTCGGCGCCCTCGACGGCCAGCGCCAGCGTGCCCGGCGGACGCTTGCCCTTGCCGGCTCCGGCGTCCTC
This sequence comes from Actinomadura rubrobrunea NBRC 15275, assembly GCF_001552235.1. Lineage (NCBI taxonomy): Bacteria > Bacillati > Actinomycetota > Actinomycetes > Streptosporangiales > Thermomonosporaceae > Actinomadura > Actinomadura viridilutea. The sequence continues at coordinate 3,710 of NZ_BCQU01000153.1, forward strand.
GTCGTCGCCGGAGCGGATCGTGAACTCGTACGCGGCGAGCAGGGCGCCCTCGACGAAGGCGGCCAGCCCGTCCGAGGAGGCCTCGGGCAGGCCCGCGACGAGCGTGTCGCGGCCCCGGCCGCGCCGGGTCAGCGCGGCGCCCGCCTTGCGCAGATCGGCGGGCGCGGCCTCCCCGACGCCGTAGAGCAGCAGCTCGCACAGCCGGCCGTCCAGCCGCACCGGCGCGGCGACGATCTCGCCGGGCTCGCCCTTGGCGCGGTGCAGGGCCAGCAGCTCCTCGACCGGGAACGGCAGCTCGGGCAGGGCGTCGGCGGGCGCGGTCGGACCGGGCCGCACCGGCAGGGCCACCGCATCGGCGCCCAGCGGCGCCACCGCCTCGACCGGCCGTCCGCCCGCCTCGCGGACCCGGGTCTGGATGGGCATGCCGCTGGTCCCCCTGTCCCTGCCTGCTCGTCTGCTCGCTGCGCGACACGGGCCGCGCGGCCGTCAGGCGGCCGGTCGGCCCGATGCCCGGGGCGGCGCGGGTCCCCGGCGTGACGCCGGGGACCGCCACCGCACATACCGAACGTACCGGGATCGGCACGTCATACGGGGATTCCCGGGAGCCGCCCCCTGGGGAACACCGCGGGCCGCGGCGACAGCGGGCCCCGCTCACCGGGCACGCTCCGCCGGCCACGGGGTTCCGGGTGGCCGCCCCTGGGAGGGAAGGTTCGGCTCAGGCCGTCAGCCGACGACCTGCTTGAGGGCCTCGCCGAGTTCCTTGGCCTCGTCGGCGGACAGCTCGACGACGAGGCGTCCCCCGCCTTCCAGCGGGACCCGCATGACGATGCCGCGTCCCTCCTTGGTCACTTCAAGCGGACCGTCTCCCGTCCGCGGCTTCATCGCCGCCATGCGTGCATCCCCTTCCTGCCTAGGGCCGCGTGGGGGCCTCCGGGCACCGTTGGCCGCGTGGCCGCCTGTCGCATCCGCGTCATCAGTAGTGGTCCATTATCCCGTGTTCGGGGCGCGAAGTGGTAACGATCAGCGACCGGAGGCCGGACGCCGGGCGCGCCGGGGCTCTTGCCTGCGGCGACTCCGGTCGTCGATCGTTGCCTGAACAGCCCAGATGAAGAAGGCGAGGACGATGGTGTCTGAGGTCTCGCAGACCGTGCTGTACGAGGTCGCCGACGGGGTGGCCACGATCACGCTGAACCGGCCGGAGGCGATGAACTCGCTGACGGTCGAGATGAAGGAGGCGCTGCGCGCGACGTTGGAACGGGCCGCCGCGGACGGCGAGGCGCGGGCGGTGCTGCTGACCGGGGCGGGCCGGGCGTTCTGCGCCGGCCAGGACCTGCGGGAGCACGCCGACAACCTCGCCGCGGGCCGGGGTTTGGACGACACCGTCCGCCGCCACTACAACCCGATCGTGCGGGCGCTGACCGAGCTGCCCAAGCCGACGGTGGCGGCGGTGAACGGGGTGGCCGCCGGCGCCGGGGCGGGGCTGGCGTGGGCCTGCGACCTGGTCGTCGCGTCGGAGAAGGCGACGTTCGTGACGGCGTTCACCGGCATCGGGCTGGGGCCCGACACCGGCATGTCGTGGACGCTGCAGCGCCTGGTGGGCCGCGCCAAGGCCGCCGAGCTGCTGCTGCTCGGCGAGCCGGTGAAGGCGCCGCAGGCGCTGGAGCTGGGGCTGGTCGGACGGGTCGTTCCGACCGACGAGCTGGCGTCCGCCTCGATGGAGCTGGCGCGCCGTCTGGCCGCCGGGCCGACCGTCGCCTACGCGGCCGTCCGGTCGGCGTTGGACCACGCGGCCTCCCACGACCTGGCGGCCAGCCTGGAGAAGGAGGCCGAGCTGCAGGAGCGGCTGGCGGAGACGGCCGACCACCGCAACGCCACGGAGGCGTTCCTGAAGAAGGAAAAGCCCGTCTTCGAGGGGCGTTAGCGGCGCCCGGTCGCGCGGAGGGCCGCGGGTCAGGCGCGGGCCCGCGCCGCGGAGGTGGGTGAGCACGGTCGGCACCCGGCGGTGGTCGTCGGGCGTCTGGTGCAGGTCGGGCTCGGCGAAGACGGAGCCCACGTGCTAGACCATCGCGGCCTCGCTGACGACCGGGGCGCGGGCGATGGCCCCGTTGGACCGGCCCTCGGCCATCAGCGCCGGCACCTGGCGTTCGCGCTCGGTGAGCCGGTCCAGCGGGGAGCGCTCGCGGCGGCGGGCCGGCAGCCGCCGCACCACCTCACCCTCCACATGCCGCCCGATCTGCGCTTTCACCGCAGACCAGGCAACCGCGAAGGAAGCCGGAGATCACTGCGTCTGGATGCCGTTCGGGGGCAGACCCGGCCCTACCCCCGGGCCTCCACCGCACTGAGGTGGGGCTGTCCCCACTCGGGATTCTCCGGCGCGCGCCAGTGTGCGGCGCCGGCCCGGGGCGGTTGGCTTGACGGCATGTCCTCCCCCATCGCCCCGCCCACCGCCGAGCACGTCCGCGGCGATCTGGCCGCGATCGCCACGAACGTGGTCAAGACCTACGGGACGGGCGACGGCGCGGTGACCGCGCTGCGCGGCGTGTCCGCGGCGTTCGCCCGCGGCCAGTTCACCGCGATCATGGGTCCGTCCGGGTCGGGCAAGTCGACGTTCCTGCACTGCCTGGCCGGGCTGGACACCGTCACCTCCGGCACGGTCGTGATCGGCGGCGTCGACATCACCGCGCTGTCGCGGACCCGGCTGACCCGGCTGCGGCGCGAACGGATGGGCTTTGTGTTCCAGTCGTTCAACCTGCTGCCGATGCTGACCGCCGAGGAGAACATCCGGCTGACCGCGCGGCTCGCGGGCCGCCGCGCCCGGCGCGCGGGCGGGGCGTGGGGACGGCGCGGGGACGGCGTCGACCAGGAGTGGGTCGACCAGGAGTGGTTCGACACGATCGTGGACGCCCTCGGCCTGCGCGGGCGGCTGCGCCACCGGCCCGCCGAGATGTCGGGCGGGCAGCAGCAGCGGGTGGCCGTGGCGCGGGCGCTGCTGACCCGCCCGGACGTGCTGTTCGCCGACGAGCCGACCGGCAACCTGGACTCCCGGTCCGGCGCCGAGGTGCTGGGTTTCCTGCGCTCCGCCGTCGACTCCTACCGGCAGACGGTGGTCATGGTGACGCACGACCCGGTGGCCGCCGCGCACGCCGACCGCGTGCTGTTCCTGGCCGACGGGACGATCGTCGACGAGCTGGCCGCCCCGACCATCGACGCCGTGCACGCCCGCATGCGCCGGATGGAGGGCTGACGCGGTGTGGCTGATCGCGCGGCGTTCGTTCGCCGAGGGCTGGGTCCGGCTGGTCGCCACCATGCTGGCCGCGCTCGGCTCCATCGCGCTGATCGCGGGCTCGCTGCAGTTCGCGCTGCGCGCGCAGGAGGCGGTGTCCGGCAGCGACGCCAGCGAGTACTTCCGGGCCGACGTCCTCGTGCAGGGCGGCACCGTCGACCCCGACGACCCCTACGCGCCGCCGGACGGCCGGGTGCGGCTGGACCGGGTCGCGTCCCGTCCCGGCGTGGCCGCCGCCGTCGGGGACGCCCTGGTGCCGGTGACGGCCGCCCGTCCCGACGGCGAGCCGATCGTCGCCCCGGCCGGGGGGCGCACGCTGCTGCGCCCGTGGGTGTCCGACGCCCGGCTGAGCCCCTACCGGCTGGAATCGGGGCGGGCGCCCGCCGCGGACGGCGAGGTCGCGATCACA
>NZ_BCQU01000154.1:0-7243 GCF_001552235.1 Actinomadura rubrobrunea NBRC 15275
CCGCGGGCGCCGGGGGCGGCGCCGCCGGGTACGCCGTCGCCGCGCTGCTCGGCGCGGGCGGGCAGGTGTGGAGCGTCGGCGCCGCGGTGCTGGCCGCGGCGGCCGCGGGAGTGGTGTTCTTGATGATCGCGTTCGTGGTCGACGGCCGTGACCTGCGGGCCGTCCTCACCCGGAAGGTCACGCGAGGATGACTGACGAGATCGGCGAGGCGAAGCTGGACGGGCTGCGGGTGGCGCTGGTGCTGGCCACCAGCGCGGGCGGCGTGGGACGGCACGTGCGGTCGGTGGCCGCCGGGCTGGCCGCGCGCGGCGCCCGCGTCGCGGTGTGCGGACCGCCGTCGACGGAGGAGCGGTTCGGGTTCGGCGCGGCCGGGGCGCGGTTCGCCGCCGTCGACATCGCCGACCGGCCCCGCCCGGTGCACGACGTGCGCGCCGTGGCGCGGCTGCGCGCGCTGCTGCGGGACGCCGACGTCGTCCACGCGCACGGTCTGCGGGCGGGCGGTCTGACCGTGGCGGCCTGCGCGCGCGTCGCCCCCGGGCCGCTGCGGTTCGCGCAGGAAGGGCCGCCCGTCGTCGTCACCCTGCACAACGCGGTGATCGCGGGCGGGAGGACGGCCGCGGTGTACGGGGCGCTGGAACGCGTCGTCGCCAAGGGCGCCGCCATGGTGCTGGGCGTCTCGCCCGACCTGGAGGAGCGGATGCGCGCGCTCGGCGCGCGGTCGGTGGGGCACGCGCTGGTGCCCGCGCCGGCGCCGCGGACCCCGCCCGGCCCCGAGGCGCGCCCCCTGCTGCGGGCCGAGCTGGGCGTGGAGGAGCGGCCGCTGATCGTCGTGGTCGCGCGGCTGGCCGAGCAGAAGGGCCTGCCGACCCTGCTGGACGCCGCCGCGGGATGGGCGCGCCGCACCCCGCCGCCGCTGGTGGCGATCGCGGGCGCCGGGCCGCTGGAGGACGGGCTGCGCGCGCGGATCGAGGCGGAAGGGCTGCCGGTGCGGCTGCTGGGGCAGCGGTCCGACGTCCCGGCCCTGCTGGCGGCGGCCGACGTGGCGGTGGTGCCGAGCGTGTGGGAGGGGCAGCCGCTGATCGTCCAGGAGATCCTGCGGGCGGGGCGTCCCCTGGTGGCCACGCGCGTCGGCGGCATCCCCGGCATGGTCGGCGGCGCGGACGGCGGGCGGGCGGAGGCGGCGATCCTGGTGCCGCCGGGCGACGCCGCCGCTCTGGAACGGGCCGTGTCCCGGGTGCTGGACGACCCCGCCCTGGCCGTGCGGCTGGGCGCGGCGGCCGCGCAGCGCGCCACGTCGCTGCCGACCGAGGACGACGCCGTCGACCAGCTCGCGGGCATCTACACCCGCCTCGCGGGGGCGCGACAGGTGTTGTGACACCCCTCGGCGGCGGGCTCGGCGAGGTCGCTCGCTTTCCGACCCGCGTCACCAGAATGGTGTTCTAGAATCGGAGTCTGCAGGGCTCCGAGGGAAGGTGACGCATGGCCATCGGGCTGACCGAAGAGCATGAGGCACTCGCCGAGTCGGTGCGCGGGTTCGCCGAACGCGCCGTCACGTCGGCGGTGGTGCGCGACGCGCTGGAGGCCGACGAGGAGACCAGGCCCGGGTTCTGGCGGTCCCTGGCCGATCAAGGGCTGCTCGGCCTGCACATCCCCGAGGAGCACGGCGGTCAGGGCTACGGGCTGCTGGAGCTGGCGGTGGCCCTGGAGGAGCTGGGCCGCGCCGCCGCGCCCGGCCCGTTCCTGCCGACCGTGCTGGCCGCCGCGGCGATCAACGCGTCCGGCAACGCCAAGGCCCGCGGCGAGCTGCTGCCCGGGCTGGCCGACGGGTCCCGCACGGCGGCGCTCGCCCTCACCGGGGAGCTCACCGGCCGCCGCGACGGCGACGCGCTGGTGGTCTCCGGCGCCGCCGAGCCCGTGCTGGGCGCCGCGCTCGCCGACGTGATCGTCCTGCCGGTGCGCGTCGACGGCGCCGAGGAGTGGGTCGCGGTGGACGCCGCCGCGCTCACCGTGACGCCGGTGCCGAGCCTGGACCGCGTCCGCCGGGTCGCCAAGGTCGAGGCCGACGGGGTGACGGTGCCCGCCGACCGCGTGCTGGACGGCCTGACCGGCGGGCATGTGCGCGATGTGGCCGTCGTGCTCATGGGCGCCGAGGCCGCCGGGACCGCGTCCTGGTGCGTGACCACCGCCGCCGAGTACGCCAAGGTGCGCGAGCAGTTCGGCCGCCCGATCGGCCAGTTCCAGGGCGTCAAGCACAAGGCCGCGCGGATGCTGATCGCGCTCGAGCAGGCCCGCGCCGCCGTCTGGGACGGCGCCCGCGCGCTGGACGAGGGCGCCGCGGAGGCCGGGTTCGCCGCCGCCGTCGCCGGCGTCATCGCCCTGGACGCCGCCGTGCAGACGGCCCGCGACGCCATCCAGATCCTCGGCGGGATCGGCTTCACCTGGGAGCACGACGCGCACATCTACCTGCGCCGCGCCCTGACGCTGCGGGCGCTGGCGGGCCCGGCCGAGCGGTGGGCGGCCGTCGTCGCCGAGCGCGCGCTGGCCGGGGGACGCCGCCCCGTCGAGCTGGAGCTGGACGAGGAGACCCAGCCGCTGCGCGAACGCATCCGCGCCGAGATCGCCGAGCTGGCCGCCGTCGCCGACAAGCGGGAGCGCGACCGCCGCATGGGCGACGAGGGCTGGACCGCGCCGCACCTGCCGCGCCCGTGGGGGCGGGGCGCGGGACCGGTCGAGCAGATCCTCATCCAGCAGGAGATGCGGCGCGCCGAGATCAAGCCGCCGAACCTGATGATCGGCGCGTGGCTGGTGCCGTCGCTGGTCGCCTACGGCACCGAGGAGCAGAAGGAGCGGTTCCTGCGGCCCACGCTGCGCGGCGAGCTGGTGTGGTGCCAGCTGTTCAGCGAGCCCGGCGCCGGGTCCGACCTGGCGTCGCTGTCGATGCGGGCCGAGCGCGTCGAGGGCGGCTGGCGGCTGACCGGCCAGAAGATCTGGACGTCGGTGGCCCAGCACGCGCAGTGGGGCTTCTGCCTGGCCCGCACCGACCCGGACGCCCCCAAGCACGACGGCATCACGTATTTCCTGGTGAACATGAAGTCCGAGGGCGTGCAGGTGCGGCCGCTGCGCGAGCTGACCGGCGACGCCCTGTTCAACGAGGTGTTCCTGGACGAGGTGTTCGTCCCCGACGACTGCGTGGTCGGCGAGGTCAACAAGGGCTGGCAGGTCGCCCGCAACACCCTCAGCAACGAACGGGTGTCGCTGTCGACCGGCGGCGGGCTGGGCATGGGCGTGCCCGAGCTGCTGAAGTTCTTCGAGGGCCGCGACCTGGGCCCGGTCGCCGCCGCGGAGGTCGGCGGGCTGATCGCGCAGGGCCAGTCGATCGACCTGCTGGGGCTGCGCACCACGCTCAAGCAGCTCAACGGGCTGGAGCCGGGCGCCGAGTCCAGCGTGCGCAAGCTGCTGGGCGTGCAGTTCAACCAGCAGGTCGCCGACTACTGCTGGGAGGCGCAGGGCCCGGCGGCCGCCACCGAGGTGCCGCTGGCCGAAAGCGGCGTCATCGGCCGGGCCATGCTGTTCAGCCGCGCCATGACCATCTACGGCGGAACCACCGAGGTGCAGCTCAACATCATCGCCGAGCGCCTGCTCGGCCTGCCCCGCGACCCCGAACCGGGCAAGTGACCACCCTCCGCCGCGCGGCGTGCCGGCTCCCCTCCCGGCACGCCGCGCCCCGTCCGGGGCGCGGGCTCAGCGGCGGCGCAGCGCGTGCGCCACGTTGATCAAGGTGATCGCCGCCCAGACGACCAGCAGGCCGGGCGTCCCCGCGTTCACCACTGCGATCGCGGTGAGCGGGATCGCGGTCAGCAGCGACACCACCGCCAGGACGGTGCCCGATCCGCCGACCTGGCGGGCGCCGAGACGGGCGTCCAGGGACCGCTCGATGCGCTCCACGACCGCGTCGGCGAAGGCGGCGTCGTAGTCGGGGCCCAGCTCGCGTCGGGCCGCCAGCGCCGCCGCCAGCTCGTCCCGGGACAGGGCGTCGCCGTACGGACTGACGGGCGCGGGCCCGGCGGCGGTCGAGGCGCGGCGCGGCGGGTGAGGGCTCGTCATGCTCCGGTTATAGGAGGCCGGAAGCGCACCGCGCGTCACCCGCGGGAGCCACACCCCGCCTCCCTCCCGGGAGGGACGCGCTGCGCGACGCTACCAGTCGGTAGACTGCCGACGCCCCGAGATCTTCCGGAGGTCCGCGTGAGAGTCCGGGCTCGCTCGACCGTGTCCCTGGCAGGTCTGGCCGCCGCGGCGGCGCTCGCGCTCACCGCGTGCGGCGGCGACGGGGACGGCGGCGCCCGCGCCGGCGCCACCGCGACCGCGACCCGCCTGGCCCCCGTGCCGAAGGTGTCGCCCGCGCAGGTCAAGCCGCTGGTCGGCCGCTGGGTCGGACCCGCCCGGGACTACTTCGTGTTCAAGGCCGACGGCACCGGCGCCTGGAAGCGCGGCAAGCGGACGCTGTGGAGCGGGCAGGCCATCCCCGAGGGCGGCGGCAGGTTCCGGTTCTCCTGGCAGGGCGGCGACCCGCAGGCCGGGACCTACTGGGGCGTCCGGCTCGCCGAGGACGGACGCACGCTGGTGTTCGCCGGCACCAACCAGACCTACACGAAGGCCGAGAGATGACAGCCGACACCGTGCAGGGCGCCCGCGACGGTCGGGCGTTCGACTCGCCCGGCGACGCGGCCGAGCGGCTCGCCGACGCGGGCTACCTCGCCGACGAGTCGATCGCCACGACCGTCTACCTGGCGCAGGAGCTCGGCAAGCCGCTGCTGGTGGAGGGCCCGGCCGGGGTCGGCAAGACGCAGCTGGCCAAGGCCGTCGCCGCCGCCACGGGCGCCGAGCTGATCCGCCTGCAGTGCTACGAGGGCCTGGACGAGGCCCGCGCCCTGTACGAGTTCAACTACAAGAAGCAGCTGCTGGCGATCCAGGCCGCGCCCGCCGACCGCACCTGGCGCGAGACGCACGACGACATCTTCACCGAGGAGTTCCTGCTGGAACGGCCGCTGCTGGCGGCGATCCGCCGCGACGGCCCCACGGTGCTGCTCATCGACGAGGCCGACAAGGCCGACGTGGAGATGGAGGGCCTGCTGCTGGAGGTGCTGTCGGACTTCCAGGTGACCATCCCCGAACTGGGCACCGTCACCGCCGTCCGCCGCCCCTTCGTGGTGATCACCTCCAACGCCGCGCGGGAGCTGTCCGAGGCGCTCAAGCGGCGCTGCCTGTACCTGCACATGGACTACCCGACGCCGGAACGCGAACGCCAGATCGTCCTGGCGCAGGTGCCGGGGGTGCGGGAGCGGCTGGCCGAGCAGCTGGTGCGGACCGTGGCCGCGCTGCGCGCCCTGGAGATCAAGAAGGCGCCGTCGATCGCCGAGACCGTCGACTGGGCCCGCACCCTGCTCGCCCTCGGCGCGGACGAGCTGGACGACGCGACCGTGGCGCGCACCCTCGGCGTCGTCCTCAAGCACGTGTCCGACCAGGAACGCGCCGTCAAGGAACTCGGGCTCGGGGGCTGACGGTGGCGCGTTCGCTGCTGGACCGGCACACCCGGTTCGTGGCGGCGCTGCGCGAGGCGGGGCTGCCGGTGTCGGTGGCCGAGGGGCTGGACGCGGTGCGCGCGACCGGCCTGGTCGACCTGGCCGACCGGGAGGCGCTGCGCGCCGCCTACGCCGCCACGCTCGTCAAGCGTCCCGCGCACCGGCCCGCCTTCGACCTGCTGTTCGACCTGTATTTCCCGCCCGTGCTCGGCGACGGCGCCGCGGCCCCGCCCGCGACGGCGCCGCCCCGGGAGCCGGGGGAACGCCGCGTGCCGCCCGCCCTCGACCCGCGCGTGCAGGAACGCCGCGAGGAGCTGTTCGAACTGCTGCTGACCGGCGACGACGCGGGGCTGGGGCGGTTCGCGCGCGAGGCCGTCGCCGAGTACGGCCGCACGCCCGGGCGGGAGTCGTGGTTCTCCAGCAGCGTGCTGCAGGCGATGTCGCCTGAGACGCTGATGGCGCGGCTGCTGAACGCCGTGCTCACCGGCCGGGACCGCGGCGGGATGGCCGAACAGGTCGCCCGCCGCATGTTCACCGACCGCATCCAGCGATTCCGCGACCTGGTCGGCGCGGAGGTCCGCCGCCGCATCGCCGAGGACACCGGCGTGGAGCGCACCGCCCGGCTGTCGGTGCGGCCGCCGCTGGAGCGCCTGGACTTCGGCCGCGCCGCCCGCGCCGACCTGGCCGAGCTGCGCCGCCAGGTCCACCCGCTGGCCCGGCGCCTGGCCACCCGGTTGGCGCAGAGGCAGCGCCTGGACCGGCGCGGGCGGCTCGACTTCCGCCGCACCGTCCGCGCGTCCCTGGCGACCGGGGGAGTGCCGATGACCACCCGGCACCGGCCGCGCCGCCCGCACCGCCCCGAGCTGGTCATCCTGTGCGACGCCAGCGACTCGGTGTCGGCGTTCGCGCACTTCACGCTGCTGCTGACGTTCGCGCTGCGCGAGCAGTTCAGCAAGGTGCGGGCGTTCGCGTTCATCGACGGCACCGACGAGATCACCAAGTACTTCGCGCCGGGCGTCGACGTGGTCGACGCGATGACCCGCATGGCCCAGGAGGCGGACCTGGTCTGGATCACCGGCCGCAGCAACTACGGGCACGCCCTGAAGGTGTTCGAGGAGCGCTACGGCGACGCCGTCGGCCCCCGCACGGCCCTGCTGATCCTCGGCGACGCCCGCTCCAACTACGGCGATCTGTCCCTGCCCGTGCTGCGGCGGCTGGTCGAGCGGGCGCGCCGGGCGTACTGGCTCAACCCGGAGCCGCGCGCCCAGTGGGACACCGGCGACTCGGCCGCCTCCCGCTACGGCGAGATCGTCCCGATGTACGAGTGCCGCAACCTCGTCCAGCTCACCGAGTTCATCGAACGGCTGGCGTAGCCGCGTCGCGAGGCTGGCGGTCGCGGACGGCGACGACCAGGACCGCCCCGGCGGCCGCCAGCACCGCCGAGACGACCAGCGCGATGTTGGCGCCGTGGGTGAGCGAGGCCGGCGACCGGTCGTCCCCGCCGGTGGCGATCGCGACGACCATGGCGACGCCGAGCGAGGCGCCGACGTACCGGGCCGTGTTGTTGGCGCCCGACCCCATCGCCGCCCGGTCGGCGGGCACGCTCTCCACCGCCAGCCGCGCGAGCACGGCGTTGGCCAGTCCGCTGCCGACGCCCGCCACGA
>NZ_BCQU01000155.1:0-7154 GCF_001552235.1 Actinomadura rubrobrunea NBRC 15275
CGGCCGAGGTGCGCCGGTTGGTGCTGACCGCCAGCGGGGGGCCGTTCCGCGGTCGTAGCCGCGCCGAGCTGGTCGACGTCACGCCCGAGGAGGCGTTGAACCATCCCACGTGGGACATGGGCCCGGTCGTCACGATCAATTCGGCGACGCTGGTCAACAAGGGGTTGGAGGTCATCGAGGCGCACCTGCTGTTCGACGTGCCGATGGACCGCATCGAGGTCATGGTGCACCCGCAGTCGGTGATCCATTCGATGGTGGAGTTCGTGGACGGGTCGACGCTGGCCCAGGCCAGTCCGCCGGACATGCGCCTGCCGATCGCGCTGGGTCTGGACTGGCCGCACCGCGTCCCCGACGCCGCGCCCGCCGTCGACTGGACCCGCGCGCACACCTGGGAGCTGTTCCCCCTCGACGACGAGGCCTTCCCCGCCGTGGCGCTGGCCCGCCGCGTGGGGGAGCAGGGCGGCACCGCCCCCGCCGTCTACAACGCGGCCAACGAGGAGTGCGTCGAGGCGTTCCGCGCGGGACGCCTGCCGTTCCTGGGGATAGTCGACACCGTCGCGCGGGTAGTGGAGGAGCACGACACGGGCGGTCGGCAAGCCGGACTGACGCTGGACGACGTGCTGGCCGCCGACGAGTGGGCACGGGCGCGGGCGCGCGAACTGACCGCGCAGGGAGGCTGACGGCCGTTCCTCCCCCGGCGTCCGGGCCCCCGGGGTAGGCCCCGCCGCGGGAGGAGCGCGATGGCCTTTCTGCTCGGCGCGGTCGCCTTCGTGGTGGCGCTCCTGGTGTCGGTGATGCTGCACGAGGCCGGCCACCTGCTGACCGCCAAGCGGTTCGGGATGAAGGCGACGCAGTTCTTCGTGGGATTCGGCCCCACGCTGTGGTCGCGGCGCGTGGGGGAGACCGAGTACGGCGTCAAGGCCCTGCCGCTCGGCGGGTTCGTGCGCATCGTCGGCTACACGCCCCTGGAGCCGGTGGCCGAGGCCGACCGCGAGCGCGCCTTCTACCGCCAGCCCGCCTCCCGCCGGGCCGTGGTGATCGTCGCCGGGGTGGCCGCCAACTTCGCGTTCGCGTTCGTCCTGCTGATGGTGCTGGCGATGGCCGTGGGGGTGCGCGATCCCGGCACCGCCACCACCACGGTCGACCGCGTGTCCGCCTGCGTCCCGGTGAGCCTCCAGCAGCGGTGCGGCACGGACCGTCCGCCGTCGCCGGCCGCCGTGGCGGGACTGCGCCCCGGCGACCGCATCGTGTCGTACAACGGAACGCCCGTCGCCGATTGGGAGGCGTTGCGCGCGGCCATCGGCGCGTCGGCGCCAGGCCGGGCCGTCCCGGTGGTCCTCGAACGCGGCGGCGAGCGGGTCGCCGTGTCCGTCCGCCCCGCGCGGGTGGGCGGCGAACCGTTCATCGGCGTCTCCGCCCGCGTCGTCGGCCAGGGCTACGAGCGCACCGGCCCCGTCGGCGCCGCCGGGTTCGCCGTCCGCGGCATCGGCGAGACCCTCGGCGGCATCGGGCGGGTGGCGGTCGACCTGCCCGCCGCGATCCCCAAGCTGTTCTCGCCCGAGCGCGCCGACACCCCCGGCGGCCAGGTCGGCAGCGTCGTCGGCGCCACCGACATCTCCGGGCAGATCTTCGCCGCGCACACCTCCTGGCGCGACAAGATCGCCCTGTTCCTGTCGCTGGTGGTCTCGCTGAACATCTTCCTCGGCGCGCTCAACGTGCTGCCGCTGCTGCCCTTGGACGGCGGGCACCTGGCCGTCGTCGGCTACGAGCGCGCCCGCGCATGGGCGGCCCGCAGACGCGGACGCCCCGACCCGGGGACGGTGGACCTGACCAAACTCCTGCCCCTCACTTACCTGGCCGTCATGCTGCTGGTCGGCCTGGGGGTCCTGCTGATCCTGGCCGACCTGGTCAACCCGTTGCGCCTGCCGCGATGAGAGGGACCGAGGAGAGGGACCGAGGAGAGGGACGCCGACGCGGGACCGCCGCGCCCGTCCGGTGACACGGAATGTAGCAGTCAGGTCACATTGAGTATCGAATCGGTCATGACATGGCCACTCGACGGGCGTTGGACACCCGGTGGAGCCGATCCATTCGCGTGCGCCGCCTAGGGTAGGACGCGAGACGAAGGAGAGGGATGAGCGTTTCACTCGGTATTCCGACGGTCCGCGGCGACGAGCCGCGTCCGCTGGCGCCGCGCCGCCGGTCGCGGAAGATCATGGTGGGGAACGTGCCCGTCGGCGGGGACGCGCCGGTGTCGGTGCAGTCGATGACGACGACGCCGACCGCCGATGTCAACGCGACGTTGCAGCAGATCGCCGAGCTGACCGCGTCCGGCTGCCAGATCGTGCGGGTGGCGGTGCCCTCGCAGGACGACGCGGACGCGCTGCCCGCCATCGCCCGCAAGTCTCCGATCCCGGTCATCGCCGACATCCATTTCCAGCCCAAGTACGTGTTCGCGGCGATCGACGCGGGCTGCGCCGCGGTCCGGGTGAACCCGGGGAACATCAAGAAGTTCGACGACAAGGTCGGTGAGATCGCCAAGGCGGCCAGGGACGCCGGCGTGCCGATCCGGATCGGGGTGAACGCCGGTTCGCTGGACAAGCGGCTGCTGGCCAAGTACGGCAAGGCCACGCCCGAGGCGCTGGTGGAGTCGGCGCTGTGGGAGTGCTCGCTGTTCGAGGAGCACGACTTCCGCGACATCAAGATCTCCGTCAAGCACCACGACCCCGTGGTGATGATCCAGGCCTACCGCCTGTTGGCCGAGCGCTGCGACTACCCCCTCCACTTGGGGGTGACCGAGGCGGGGCCGGCGTTCCAGGGGACCGTCAAGTCGGCGGTGGCGTTCGGGGCGCTGCTGTCGCAGGGGATCGGCGACACCATCCGGGTGTCGCTGTCGGCGCCTCCCAAGGAGGAGGTCAAGGTCGGCATCTCCATCCTGGAGTCCCTCGGCCTGCGGCAGCGCGGCCTGGAGATCGTGTCCTGCCCGTCCTGCGGCCGGGCCCAGGTGGACGTCTACAAGCTCGCCGACGAGGTCACCGCCGGGCTGAAGGACTTCCCCGCCCCGCTGCGCGTGGCCGTGATGGGCTGCGTCGTCAACGGCCCCGGCGAGGCCCGCGAGGCCGACCTGGGCGTCGCGTCCGGCAACGGCAAGGGCCAGATCTTCGTCAAGGGCCAGGTCGTCAAGACCGTCCCCGAGTCCCAGATCGTCGAGACCCTGATCGAGGAGGCCATGCGCCTCGCCGAGGAGATGGGCATCGACATCGACGAGGACGGCTCCGCCGCCGGCCCCCAGGTCATCGTCGGCTGACCCGAGCCGTCGGCGGCCGGGAGCGGTGCGCCTGCGGCAGATCAGGCCGAGATTTCCTCACTTTGGTTTCTCTCAGCGCACGCATTACGCACCGGGAATCTCCAGGGCGGCCTGAGACAACCGTCTGAGTAGGGAGCGGCGTGCCCGCGGACGACGCGGGCGCGCTGCTCCTTGTCGTATTCGCATCCGGTTTCCACGTCTTCGCCTGCGGTTCCGCGTCGCATCCGCGGCGGCCCTGTTGACGGGGATCTGCGGCGCGGTTGGTCCCGTCTTGGCGAGCGGCCCGCGCGGGTCGGCCGTTGATCGCGCGACGGTGAAGGCGCGGTGCGGCCATGTTGATCACGACCCGGGCGCGGGCAGAGACGCCGCTGCGCCCCGATGCGGCACGGGATTCGGGGCGCCGGAAATGGACGGCGGCCTGCGGAGTTTTCGAGATTTGTCACGATTGTGCATCACTCACTATGAGATCTCCCGTCGCACATGTCTCGATCGTCAAGATTTCTCCGTTATGCCGCATGGTGGGCTCAACGCGGAGCCCGCGCGGAAGAGGGAGGATCCGTGAGGAGACTCGTACTGATCGCCGCGGCGCTGAGCACCGGCATCGCCGGCACCGCGGCGGCGGCGTCGGCGGACACCGGGGCCGCGGCACGACAGAAGATCGCGTGGACGGCGTGCCCGGACAATGATCCGATTCTGGGCGGCGCGCTCAAAGGCCTGGAGTGCGGCACGATCGAGGTGCCCCTGGACTACTCCCGGCCGCACGGCAAGAAGATCAAGCTGGCGCTGACGCGGGCCAGGGCCGCCGACACCGCGCGGTACGAGGGGATCGTCCTGCTCAACCGGGGCGGCCCCGGCGGGTACGGACGCGACCTGCCGGCCCGGTTCACCGATCCCGCCAACGGCCTGCCCAAGGAGATCTCCGCGCGGTACGACTGGATCGGCTTCGACCCGCGCGGCGTCGCGGCCAGCGAACCGCAGATCTCCTGCGATCCGACTTACCTCTACCCCGGCAGGGCGAGGCCGGACTACGTGCCCGCCGACCTCGCCGAAGAGGCGGCGTGGGTGAAGAAGGCCAAGGCGTTCGCCGACAGCTGCGGCGCCAAGTACGGCGACACGCTCCGGCACATCACGACGAAGAACGTCGCCCGGGACATGGACGCCATCCGGGCCGCGCTGGGCCAGAGGCAGACCAGCTACTTCGGCTACTCCTACGGCACCTACCTGGGCTCGGTGTACGCGTCGATGTTCCCGCACCGCGTCAAGCGCATGGTGCTCGACAGCGTGGTGCGCCCCAGCGGCGTGTGGTACGAGGACAACCTCGATCAGAACGAGGCGTTCCAGAAGCGCGCCGAGATCTTCTTCGACTGGATCGCCGACTGGGACTCGGTCTACCACCTCGGCACGACCGGTGAGGAGGTCGCCGCCAACTACCGCAAGGGCCGCGACAAGATCAAGAAGGCCCCGGTGGACGGCAAGATCGGCCCGTCGGAGTACGACGACATCTTCCTGCCGGACGGCTACCGCGACTACACCTGGCCCGCGCACGCCCGGGCGCTGGCGGACTGGGTGCTGCGCGACGACCCGTCCGGACTGCGCGACAACTTCGCCGAGCCCGCCTGGCTCGATCAGAACGGCTACGCGATCTACACGTCGGTCGAGTGCGCGGACGCGCCGTGGCCGCGCAACTGGCTCCGCTGGCACGCCGACCACTCCCGCCAGTACCGGCACGGCGCCACGTTCCTGACCTGGGGCAACGCCTGGTACAACGCGCCGTGCGCGTTCTGGCCGGTCAAGAGCGGCACCCCGCAGCGGATCGGGGCGGGCGCGGACGGCCCGGCGATGCTGATCCTCCAGCCGGAGAACGACGCGGCGACCCCGCTGCCCGGCGCCTACGAGGTGCACCGGCTGTTCCCGACGTCGCGGATGGTGCTCGAGCTGGGCGGCAACAACCACGGCGCCTCCATCTCGGCCAACCGCAACCAGTGCATGAACGACCACGTCGCGGCGTTCCTGAGGGACGGCACCCTCCCCGCGTCCAGGAAGGGCGCCGACGCGTTCTGCAAGGCCAACCCCGCGCCGAACCCCACCGAAGCCGCGGCGCAGACCACCGCCGCCACGAAGGCCGCGACACGCACCGACGTCGCGGTCGTCCGCTGAAAGCCCCAGGGCCCCGTTCCCCGCGCCGGAACGGGGCCCTGTCCCGTCCAACCGCCCATCCCGAGGGGGTCTGTTGAGAAGGCTCGCAGTCATCACGGCCGTCACGGCGCTCGGCGTCGGCGGCGGCGCGGTCGTCGCCAGCGCCGGGACCCAGTCCCCGGCGTCCCGGACGGCCGCCCGTCCCGCGGCCGGCACCCTGTCCTGGGGCGAGTGCCCCACCGATGTGACCGGCGGCGCGTACCTGGCCGACGCCGAGTGCGCGCAGCTCCAGGTGCCGCTCGACTACACCAAGCCGAACGGCCGGAAGATCTCGATCGCGGTGTCCCGGGTCCGGGCCACCGACACGGCGAACTACCAGGGCGTGCTGATCGCCAACCCCGGCGGCCCCGGCGGCTCCGGGCTGTACCTGTCGGGCGGGCTGGCCAGGTGGCTGCCCCCCGAGGTCGCGGCCAAGTACGACATCATCGGGTTCGACCCGCGCGGCGTGGAGTCCAGCAAGCCCGCGCTGAGCTGCATCCCGGACTACTCCGACCCGGTGCGGCCGGACTACGTGCCGAGCAGCCCGAAGGACGAGCTGGTCTGGCTGGCGCGCTCGAAGAAGTACGCCGACGCGTGCGCCAAGAAGTACGGCTGGATGCTGCCGCACATGCGCACCACCGACTCGGCGCGCGACATCGATGAGATCCGCAAGGCGCTCGGCGCCGAGCAGATCAGCTACTACGGCTTCTCGTACGGCACCTACCTGGGCGCGACGTACGCCACGCTGTTCCCGCGCCACGTGAAGCGGATGGTGTGGGACGGCAACGTCGACGTCCGCGAGGTCTGGTACGGCGGGCAGCTCAAGCAGAACGAGGCGTTCGAGCGCAACATGAAGCTGTGGTGGGCGTGGACGGCCAAGTACGACGCGCTCTACCACCTCGGCACGACCGGCGCGGAGGTCGAGAAGACCTACTACCGCATCCGGGCGGAGGCCAAGAAGTCCCCGATCGGCGGCAAGGTCGGCCCGTCGGAACTGGACGACATCGTGCTCAGCGCCGGATACCACACCGGCTGGTACATCCCGCTCGCCGAGGCGCTGTCGGCGTGGGCGGCGAACAAGGACGCCCGGCCGCTGCTGGACCTCGTCAGCGAGGGCGGCGGCGACAACGGCTTCGCCGTCTACAACGCCGTGCAGGCCGTCGACGCGCCGTGGCCGCCCAAGTGGAAGACCTGGCACAACGACGCGGTCCGCCAGTACAACAGCGGCATCCGCTTCAACTCCTGGTCCAACACCTGGTTCAACGCGCCGATCCACTTCTGGCACGCCGAGAGCGGACGCGCGTTCAAGGTCGGCGACAAGCACAAGAAGGTGCCCGGCTTCCTGCTGGTGCAGTCCACGCTGGACGCGGCCACCCCGTACCCGGGCGGTCCGCAGATGCGCAAGCTGTTCCCGTCCGCGCGGCTCATCGCCGAGGAGGGCGGCAAGACGCACTCCAACACCCTCAACGGCAACGCCTGCCTGGACGACCGGGTCGCGGCGTACCTGAACGACGGCACGCTGCCGGCCCGCAAGCCGGGGCAGGGCGCGGACGTCACCTGCCAGGCCGACCCGCGGCTGAACGACCCGAACCCGAACGCCGTCAAGGCCGCGACGGCGCCGCAGGGCAAGGACGTGCTGATCGGACGTCCGTGATCCCGTGACGCCGGGCGG
>NZ_BCQU01000156.1:0-7048 GCF_001552235.1 Actinomadura rubrobrunea NBRC 15275
CCGCCTCGGCCGGCGGCTCCGGCTCGGCCCGCCGCGACGATTCGGCCGACGCGGGGGGCGCGGCGTCGGCGAGGGCCTGCGCGCGCACGGCCGCGACCCGCTGCCCCACCGTGATCGTGCTGAGCACGGCCAGCAGCCACAGCGCCACGGCCAGCACGTACGGCACCCCGAGCCCGTCCAGGCCCGCTGCCACCAGCACCACGATCAGCCGCTCCGAGCGCTCCGCGATGCCGACGTTGCAGGTGTAGCCCAGGCCCTCCGCCCGCGCCTTGGCGTACGACACCACCACGCCCGCGACCAGGCAGTACAGGGCGACCCCGGCCAGCCGCTCCTGGCCGTCGCGGTACAGGCCGATCATCAGCCCGGAGAAGATCGCCGCGTCGGCGATCCGGTCCAGGGTGGAGTCCAGGAAGGCGCCCCACTTGGAGATCCTCCCGGTCACCCGGGCCACCGCGCCGTCCAGCATGTCGAACACCACGAACGCGGTGATGACCAGCACGCCCCAGAAGAACTCCCCGCGCGGGAAGAAGCCCAGCGCCCCGGCCAGCACCCCCGCGGTCCCGATGATCGTGATCGCGTTGGGCGAGACACCGGTGCGCGCGACGGTCCGGCCGACGGGTGTCAGGACGCGTCCCAGCGCGGGCCGCACTTTGTTGAGCATCGCCGTCCGATTCTTCTCGTTTACGTGTGGAGTCGGGGCCCGCGGGCCGCGCAGGGGGCCATCGTAGTGCGATCGATCCCCCCGGGGGCGCGGACGAGCCGCGGGATCGCGCACGGCGCGCACACGCACCTGCGCGGCGCGCACAGGCGCGGGTCACCCGGCGGCCGCCGCACTCCGGCACCCGCACACAAGTCTGGCGCAATCGTCCGGCACGCCGTCGCTCACCCCCTCATGCATGGAAGAAGCGTACGTTCTGCCAACAAAAGGTGTCCTGGTGGGAACGGTCGAGCGGCCAAGAGATGCCACGCTTTGGTGTCCGCCTCTTGTTATCCGCGCCATCACGGGAAATGGTGGTGATACGGGTGTGACGCCGGTCACGCGCGTCGGGGAGGTGGCCGAGCGCCGCACTCGGACGTCAGGGCCGGGCCCGCGGGGTCCGGCTCCGTTCCAGACGGCCCCGGACGGGGCGGTCCGAGGAGGTAGCTATGGCGGACAAGGGAGGCCACTCGGGAGGCCCCGGCAGGGCACCGGAGGCCGGCCGGCCCGACAAGGTGCGCAACGTCGCGCTGGTCGGCCACTCGGGGGCGGGCAAGACCACGCTCGTGGAGGCGCTGCTCGCCGAGACCGGCGTCATCCAGCGGCCGGGCCGCATCGAGGACGGCACGACCGTCAGCGACTTCGACGACGTCGAGATGCGCCAGCAGCGCTCGGTCAACCTCGCCCTGGCCCCGCTCACCTACGGCGGTGTCAAGGTCAATCTCATCGACACCCCCGGTTACGCCGACTTCGTCGGCGACCTGCGCGCCGGGCTGCGCGCCGCCGACGCCGCGCTGTTCGTGATCTCGGCCGTGGACGGCATCGACGGCCTGACCCGCCAGCTGTGGGAGGAGTGCGCCGCGGTCGGCATGCCCCGGGCCGTGGTCATCACCAAGGTCGACCAGCAGCGCGGCGACTTCGACGACGTCGTCATGACCTGCCAGGACGTCTTCGGCGAGGGCGTGGCGCCGATCTACTTCCCGATCAGCTCCGGCGACGGCCTGCAGGGCCTGATCGGACTGCTGTCGCAGCGCTGCTTCGACTACTCCGGCGGCGAGCGGGTCGAGCGCGACCCCGACCCGCGGTTCCTCGACCAGATCGCCGAGCAGCGCGCCGCGCTCATCGAGGGGATCATCCAGGAGAGCGAGGACGAGACCCTCATGGACCGGTACCTGGCCGGCGAGGAGATCGACGTCAAGGCGCTCATCCAGGACCTGGAGACCGCGGTCGCGCGCGGCAGCTTCTACCCCGTCCTGGCCACCGCGGTGCCGCACGGCGCCGCCCCCGGGCCGGTCGTCGGCATGCAGGAACTGCTGGAGGTCATCACCCAGGCGTTCCCGTCGCCGTTGGAGCACGCCGTCCCGACGGTGACGGACATCGACGGCGGCGACCCGCGGCAGGTGCGCTGCGACCCCGACGGCCCCCTGGTCGCCGAGGTCGTCAAGACCACCTCCGACCCGTACGTGGGGCGCATCTCCCTGGTGCGGGTCTTCTCCGGGACGCTGCGCCCGGACACCGTCGTGCACGTGTCCGGGCACGGACTGGAGGACCGCGGGCACGAGGACCACGACGTGGACGAGCGCGTCGGCGCCCTGTCGTCCCCTCTGGGCAAGCACCAGCGCCCCGTGTCGGCGTGCGTGGCGGGCGACATCTGCGCCATCGCCAAGCTGTCCCGCGCCGAGACCGGCGACACCCTGTCCGACCCCGGCTCCCCCGTGGTCATGGAGCCGTGGACGATGCCCGACCCCCTGTTGCCGGTGGCGATCCGGGCCCGCTCCAAGGCCGACGAGGACAAGCTCAGCCAGGCGCTGGGCCGCCTGGTCGCCGAGGACCCCACGCTGCGGCTGGAGAACAACGCCGAGACCCGCCAGCTGGTGCTGTGGTGCATGGGCGAGGCGCACGCCGACGTGCTGATCGACCGGCTCAAGGCCCGCTACGGCGTCGAGGTCGAGCGGGTCGACCTGCGCATCCCGCTCCGCGAGACGTTCGGCGGCACCGCCAAGGGCCTGGGGCGGCACGTCAAGCAGAGCGGCGGGCACGGCCAGTACGGCATCTGCCACATCGAGGTCGAGCCGCTGGCCTCCGGCGAGGGCTTCGAGTTCGTCGACAAGATCGTCGGCGGGGTGATCCCGCGCCAGTTCATCCCGTCGGTGGAGAAGGGGATCCGGCAGCAGATGGCCCGCGGGGTGGCGGCCGGATACCCGCTGGTCGACATCCGCGTGACGCTCTACGACGGCAAGGCGCACTCGGTGGACTCCTCCGACATGGCCTTCCAGACCGCCGGGGCGCTGGCCCTCAAGGACGCCGCCGCCAAGGTGCCGATCCTGCTGCTGGAGCCGGTCGACGAGGTGTCGGTGCTGGTCGCCGACGAGTACGTGGGGCAGGTCATGTCCGACCTGACGTCCCGCCGCGGCCGGGTGCTCGGCTCGGAGTCGGTGCCCGGCGGCCGCACGATGATCAAGGCCGAGGTGCCGCAGCTGGAGATCGTCCGGTACGCGATCGACCTGCGCTCGATGTCGCAGGGCACCGGCACGTTCAGCCGCACGTTCCTGCGGTACGAGCCGCTGCCGTCCCATCTGGCCGACAAGGTCGCCGCCTCCGGCTGAGCCCGCCCGCGCGCTCCCGTGGCGCCGTCCGGGCCGTGGCCGGATCGGGCGACGCCACGGGACGGCGAGCATGATCAGGTTAGGCTGCCGCCGTGAATACGGGGGTTTCCAGTCTGAAGGCGGCATGCCGCCTATGGCGCACCATCGCCGCCGCCGCGGTCATCGGGACGCTGTGCTACACCAGCCTCCGCGGCACCGACGACGACTTCCCGCTGGGGCCGATGACCCAGTTCGCGTTCTCGGTGAAGGACGACGGCGGCGAGATCCACGCGCACTGGCTGGAGGCCGACACCGCCGCCGGGACGCATGTGAGGCTGCCGATGGACGCCGTGGGGACGGGCATGAAGCGCGCCGAGATCGAGGGGCAGATGACGCGGATCGTGCGCGACCCCTCGCTGCTGCAGGGCATCGCCGACGCCCAGCGGCGGCTGCACCCCGAGCGTCCCGCGCTGACCAGGATCTACCTGGTGCACCAGGTGAAGAGGCTGCGGAACGGCAAGATCGTGTCCACCACCGTCCGCAACCGCGCCGTGTGGACCGTCCGGTGAGCGCGGCCACGCCCTGGGGCCGCTGGTGGTACGCCCCCGTCCCGCGCGCCCGCGTCGCCTGGCTGCGCCTGCTGGCGTACGGGTTCCTGCCCGTCGACATGCTGCTGTTCACCAACAGCACGCTCGCGCACGCCCGGCTGCCCGAGGACCTGTACCAGCCCGTACGGCTGGCGCGCTGGCTGCACCTGCCCGCTCCCACGCCCGGCGCGATGTACGCGCTGCTCGTCGTCACCCTCGCGGCCGGTCTGGTGGCCGCCACGGGGCGCATCGCACCGCGTCTCACCGGCCTCGTCGCGGCGTGCGGATACCTGTGGTGGGTCACGATCAGCATGTCGTACGGCAAGGTCGACCACGACCACCTCGCCTTGGTCGTGGCGTTGTTCGTGCTGCCCACCGTGGGGCGGGCGCGCCTCGGCGATCCCACCCCCTGCGAGGCGTCCGGCTGGTCGGTGCGGTGCGTCCAGGTCGCGGTGATCGCCGCCTATTTCCTGTCGGCGTGGGCGAAGATCCGCATCGGCGGCTTCCCGGACTGGCCGAACGGCTCCACCGTCCAGTGGGCCCTCAGCCGCCGCGGCACCCCGCTCGGCCGGACGCTCATCGACCACCCGCTGCCGCTGAAGGCCGGTCAGTGGATCATGTTCGTCGCGGAGCTCGCCTCACCGCTGCTGCTGTTCGCGCGTGGCCGTCCGCTGTACGCGGGCGTGGCGTTCTTCGCGGGGTTCCATCTGGTGACCTACGCGCTGCTGTCCATCCACTTCCTGCCGCACGCCATCTGGCTGCTGGCGTTCCTGCCGCTGGAGCGGCTGCCGTCGCTGATCGGCGGACTGCGACGCCGCCGCGCCGAGGCGCCGTCCCCCGCGTCCGCCGGCAAGGAGCCGCTGCCGTCCTGACGGCGCCGGGCCCGCCGCCGCTGGCGGGTGCGGCGCGGGTGACGCTACGCCTCGGGACGCCGCGCCCCGGGACGCTGGGCGGCCGGCAGGGCGCACGCGGCGGTGCCGCCCGGCATGCGATGCCGGTTGGCGGCCACCAGCCGGTACACGCCGTGGGCGATCCACCGGACCGGCGGCACGCGCAGCAGCGCGCCCAGCGGCCACCAGGCGCCGCCGGCGTCCATCAGCAGCCGGGCGATCGCCTGCGCCCCGCCGGACACGCGGCCCGACCGGTCCACCCACAGGACCTCGTACTCGGCCCGCTCCGCGGTCGTGCCGAGCGCGTCCAGGTCGGCGAACTGGAACGCCACGATCTGCGCCGAGGTCGGCACGTGCCGTTCGACGAACCGCACCGACGCGGTGCAGAAGCCGCAGTCCCCGTCGTACACCAGCACGGGCCGCTCGCGTCGCGTCATGTCGCCGTCACCGCCGGTCAGCGGGCTCACGCGTGCGGCCAGGCGTCGGCGAGGATCTGCCGGGTCTCGCGCAGCAGCTGCGGCAGCACCCTGGTGTGCCCGACCACCGGCATGAAGTTGGTGTCGCCGCCCCACCGGGGCACCACGTGCTGGTGCAGGTGCGCGGCGATGCCCGCCCCGGCGACCTGGCCGAGGTTCATGCCGACGTTGAACCCCTGCGCGCCGCTGGCCTTGCGCAGCGCCGTGAGGGCGCTGCGGGTCAGCTCGGCCAGCTCGGTGTACTCGGCCGCGTCCAGCTCGGTGTAGTCGGCGACGTGCCGGTAGGGCACCACCATGAGGTGGCCGGAGTTGTACGGGTAGAGGTTGAGCACCGCGTACACCGACGCGCCGCGGGCCACGATCAGGCCCTCCTCGTCGGACAGCTTGGGGATGTCGCAGAACGGGCAGCCGTCATCGGCCCCCGCCCCCGACGGCTTGTTCTCTCCCTTGATGTAGGCCATGCGGTGCGGGGTCCACAGCCGCTGGAAGTTGTCGGGAACGCCCGCGCCGCCGCGTTCTTCCTCGACGACGGGCTCGTCCCCGGCCCGCTTCCCCGACTCGGGCGCGTCCTTGCGCGCCTCCTCCACCACGGGCTCCTCCGGCTCTACGCTCAAGGCGGCGCTCTCCTTATTGTCCACGGCCTGACCAGCAGCATAGAGAGAGAAGCCGGACGGCCTGAAGTCGGGATGCCGACGCGCGCGTCCCCGCCGCACGACACGAGAACAGGGCCGATGCCCACTATCCGTGACGTCAGCGGCACTAGTAGGACACCATGGATTTTCCTGACCGAAGGGTGGACTCGCAATGACCGACCTCGACAAGGGCCGTCCCGGGGACGGCGGCGACGCGCCTCACCCCGAGGTCCGGTCCGCCCCCTTCTTCCCCGGACCCGGCGGACTCACCGGAGGCGACCCGTCCACGGCGGGGGTGCCGCTCGGCTCCCCGCCGCCCATGCCGGCGGCCCCCGGCCTGCCCCCGCTCCCCGCGGCTCCGGCGGTTCCGCCGCCCGCGGGACCGCCCGTCCAGGAGCGGGCGCCCGCCGACGCGTCCGCGGGCGAGGACGCCCCCTCTTCCGGCACGGCGGTGCGGGGCCGCGTGACGATCGAGGACGAGGTCGTCGAGAAGATCGCGATGCTGGCCGCGCTGGAGGTCGGCGGCGTCGCCGGTCTGGCGGGCGGCCCGGACCCGGGCGGCGGGTCCGGCACGCCGGGCGTGCGGGTCCACCTGCGGGACGACGCGGTCACCCTCGACCTGGCCATCGCCGTCGAGTACGGCAGCGTGATCATGGACGTGGCCGAGGCGGTCCAGGCCAACGCGGCCCGCGTCGTCGGGCTGATGCTCGGCAGGCGGGTGCTGGCCGTCAACGTGTCGGTCGAGGACGTGCGCGGACCCGAGTGAGCCGCGCCGGGCCGCCGGTCACGCCGCCGGGCGGGCGTAGCAGGTCTGCCCGGACACCCCGACCGAGATCGTGGTGATCTTCACGCGCTCCACCTCGGCCGCCGGGACGCCCGGGAACCGGAACGTGTGCGGGGCGCCCTCCCTGACCGTGGCCTGCTGCTCGGCGGTGTGCCCGCTGCGCAGCGCCACCTGCGCCCGCGCGAACCCGCTGGCCGACACGTTCACCGTCACCTCGAGGCCGTCCCGTCCGGCGCGGTAGACCGCGCTGCCCGCCGGGCACCAGGTCACGGTCGTGCCGCCCTGGGCCTCGGGGCGCGGCCCGGACTGCCGCTGCCGCGGAGCGGGCGGGCCGCCCTCGTTCCGCCGGGGCGCGGCGTCCGTCGGCCGCGCGGCCGGCGCGTCCGACACGGGCCCC
>NZ_BCQU01000157.1:0-6919 GCF_001552235.1 Actinomadura rubrobrunea NBRC 15275
GTCCCGGCCGGCGCCGCCCCGGCGCCCGAGTCCGCCCCCGCCGCCGCGCCCGCGTTCGTCCCGGCGGACGACGGCGCCGCCGTCACCGCCGAGGAGCGGCTGGACGAACGCACCTACGACCTGACCGTGTCGTCGCCCGCGCTCGGCCAGTCGGTCAAGGTGCGGGTTCTCGTCCCGCACGGCTGGTCGCGGGACGCCGCGCGCACGTGGCCCGTCGTCTACGCCTACCACGGCGGACGCGACACGTACGTGTCCTGGACACGCAGCACCGACATCGAGGAGGTGTCGGCGCGCCACGACGTGATGGTGGTGATGCCCGAGTGCGGCAACGGGGCGTTCACCGACTGGTGGAACTACGGCATGGGCGGCACGCCGAAATGGGAGACCTTCCACACCGTGGAGGTGCTCCAGCTCATGGAGCGCAACTACCGGGCCGGGACGACCCGCGCCGCGATGGGCATCTCGTCCGGTGCGACGGGCGCGACGACCTACGCGGCGCGTCATCCCGGCATGTTCCGGTACGCGGCGGCGTCGAGCGGCATCCAGCACATGACCAAGCCGGGCATTCCGACGCTGGTCATGTTCACCCAGGCGTTCTTCACCGACACCGGCGACCCGCTCCGCGTGTGGGGCTCACCCGTGCTCAACGCCGACAACTGGCGGGCGCACGACCCCTACGAACTCGCCCCCAACCTGCGCGGCACTGGGCTGTACGTGTCGTCCGGCACCACCGGTCTGCCCGGCGAGTACGACGACCCGGCCCCCGGTGAGCAGTTCGTCGTGCACCCCCAGGAAGTGGCCGCCGGCGACACCACACGGGACTTCGTCGCCCGCCTGCGCGCGCTGGGCATCCCGGTGACCGCGCACATCTACCTCAACGGCTGGCACGACTGGAAGTCCTGGGAGCAGGAGATGCACCGCTACTGGCCGCTGATGATGGCCGCCCTGGGCGTCGCCACCGATGGGTAGGCCCCGCGCAGACCTCCCGCGAACACGTTCATGACGCTGACACCGACCCGTGCGCATGAGCACACCGTCATCCAGGACGCCGTACGGGAGCTCATGCGGCGGATCCCCGAGCTGACGGACCGGCTGATCGCGTGCCTGCGCGACGGCGCCCGCCCCGACGAGCTGCGGCTGGTGAGCAGCCCCGCGTTCCGGGCGTCCGCGCAGACAGGGCTGCGCGCCGTGCTGGAGGCCGTGGCGAGCGTCGGCCGGGAACGTCCCGACATGCCGTTCGCCCGCCAGGTCGGCCGCCGGTACGCCGAGCGACGCATCCCCCTGGAGACCGCGCTGCGCACCTACCGGCTGGCGGGGACGCTGCTGTGGGAGAGCATGGTCGACGTCATCACCGCCCGGCATCCGGAGGATCTGCCGCTGCTGGTGACGGGCGCGCGACGCACCATGTCGATGGTCGACCAGCTGTCCCTGTCGGTCACCGAGGCGTACCGCCAGGCCCAGCGCGACCTGCGCGACGGCGAACTGGAACGGGCCCTCGGCGTTCTGGACGACCTGCTGGACGGGCGCCCGGTGCCTCCGGAGCGGCTCGCCCGCGCCGCGGCACGGCTCGACCTGCCCCGGTCCGGCCGCTACGCGGTCCTCGCGGTCCGCGCGCCCGTGCCCGCTCCGCCGCCCGACAGGGCCGGCGACGTGCGGCTGATCTGGCGTCCCCGCTCCGACGTCGTCCTCGGCGTCGCGCATCTGGGCGCCGCGGACCTGGCGGCGCTGACCGCGCGACTGAGCCCGCTGATCCACGGCCCGGCGGGCATCGGGCTGCCGGTGGAGGGTGTCGACGCCCTTGCCACGGCCCGCCGCCTGGCCGACCTCGCCCTGCGCTGCGCGGTCCCGCCCGTCCGGCGCGCTGGTCGGGCACGGCTCGGTCAACGGGAGGCGGCGGGCCGTCACCGGCCGGCGAGCACGCACGGCGGTGACGATCGTCCGCCGGAACCGCACGCCGCCGGCGGACCCGGTGACGGCGGGGGGATCGTGCGGCTGGACGAGTGCCTCCCGGCGGCGTTGGTGGCGGCGCAGCCCGACCTCGCCCGGCACCTGCGGGACGTCGTCGTCGGCCCGCTGCTCGACCTGGACCCGGCCGAACGCGACACGCTCCTGGAGACGGTCGCGGTGTGGCTGGACTGCGGCGGATCGACGGCGCGGGCGGCGCGGCGGCTGTTCTGCCACCGCAACACCGTGCTGGGACGCATCCGGCGGGTCGAGCGGCTGACCGGGCGCAGGCTGGGGCATCCGCGGGAGGCGGCGGAGATCGTCCTGGCCCTGGAGTCGGTGCGGCTGGCCCGGGCCGCGGAGGCCGCGCCGAACCGCGGCCCGGGCGCGAGCGCCCGCGGTTAGACCCTGTCCGCCGCGAACCGGGCGGCCTGGTCGGCGTAGTTGCCGTAGCTCAGGTGGGCGAGGATGTTGGCCCCGCCGCCGCAGATGGGGTCGCCGTCGGCGCAGATGTCCAGCGTGCGGCTCGCGTACGTGCCGGTGACCCGGCGGCCGATGGCCCGGATCGGGTTGCCGAACAGCAGGACGGCGGCCACCCGCGGCTCGACGGAGGCGGGGATGGTCTTGGTGATGGGGCCGCCGACCAGGGCGCCGTCGCTGCTGACGCCGATGGAGTTGTCGACCACGTTGGCGCCCTGCGAGTACCCGACGAGGACGAACTTCTGGTTCGGGCAGGACCGGGCCTCGGCGGTGACGTGGTCGACCAGGTCGGTGTTGCCCTGGGAGGCCGAGCCCGGCAGGAGGCTCGCCGGGTAGTCCACCGCGTACGCCTTGAGCGAGCGGAACGCGATCCTGCGCTGCAGCGCCGCGTACACGGGGTCGCCGACGATCAGCCCGAGGGTGCCGGGCTCGCCGGTGCCGCGGGCGACGACCACGTCGACGTCGGCGCAGGCGGCCGAGGCGGGGGCGGCGGGCTGGAGCGCGACGGCGGCTCCGGCGGCGAGGGCCGTCACCGCGACGGCCTTGGCGGTGATTCGGCGGGCGGGGATTGAGGGGAGACGCATCGGACTCCTTTCCGGGGTGGCATTCGCGCGACCTTTCTTCGGTCGCGGGATGTGCAAGGATGATCGGCTTGCACGCGGC
This sequence comes from Actinomadura rubrobrunea NBRC 15275, assembly GCF_001552235.1. Classification (NCBI taxonomy): domain Bacteria; kingdom Bacillati; phylum Actinomycetota; class Actinomycetes; order Streptosporangiales; family Thermomonosporaceae; genus Actinomadura; species Actinomadura viridilutea. The sequence continues at coordinate 3,088 of NZ_BCQU01000157.1, forward strand.
CCCCGGAAATGGCGCCGCTGATAAAAAGCGAGGTCGCACCCGCTCACCTGGATGAGTGCTGATCAGGCGCGGTTTCGCCCGCCGACGGGCGCTTTGAAGAGGCAGATGCGACGGAATACGAGAGGGAATTGATTCCACGCCGGCGGCGGCATGCCCCGGACAACGGAATGCCCGCCGCCCCGGGTGCGGGCGGCGGGCATTCCGTAATGCGCCGTGGATCAGGTGAAGTCGTCGAAGTGCACGGTGACGGTGTGGGTGTCCGACGGCCAGTTCGGGATCACGATGCGGTCGGTCCGGCCGTCGCCGCCGCGCTGCCTGGTCTCCAGCGTCACGCTGCCCGTGCCCTGGGCGGACGCGGGCATGAAGATGTCCACGCCGCTCATGAACGGCACGAGGGGGAACAGCCCGATCGACGCCTGCGTGTCGGTGCGGCGGTCGGAGTGCCAGTCGTAGGCGAACAGGCCGATCGCGCGCTTGCTGCGCGGCGCCGTCGTCGCGTTCAGCACGCTGGTGCCGTTGATGGTGAGGGTGTCGCCGGCGGCGCCCTGGTCGCCCCACCACTCCTTGTTCCGGTAGGCGAGCAGCGCCACGTGCCGCCGGTTGCGTTCCACGAGCCCATCCACCAGGCTGCCCGGCTCGGACGTGAGCAGCCGGATGCCCAGGTCGGTGCGGCGGAACGGCTGGAAGTAGTAGTGGTGCACCTGGGCGCTGTCGGTTCGGGACAGAAGGAACTCGTAGCGCGTCGTCCCGTCGGCGTCGAACGGACCGAACGAGCCGTCGCCGGAGATGGCGAAGGAGGCGACGGGCGGGCCGGTGCGCCGTCCGGTGGCGGCGTCGAGCGCGTACACCTGGAGCCGGGCGTTGTCGTAGCCGAGGTTGTAGGGGAACGACACGACCCGCCCGGCGAGCCGGATCGTTCCGGGCTGCGGGACGACGTCGACGGTCTGCGGCTCCGAGCCGGTGAAGAAGCGGTAGACGGCTCTGAAGGTGGCGACCGACGAGACGGTCTCCACGTGCGACTCGTTCGGCTGGTACACGTTCGTCGCGCCGGTGACGGACCGGCTTTCGTTGCCCTCGCCCCAGATCGCCAGGGTGGGCACGCCGCCGGGCGGGGCGGACGCGGTGGCGCCGTCGATGTTGACGTAGTGCGCGACGTCGGCCGCCCGCGACGCCGAGCTGTTCAGGTAGCCCTGCAGGATCGCGGTGCCCATGGAGTGGCCGAGCAGGTCCACCTTGGCGGCGCCGGTGGACGCCTTCAGCCGCGCGATGCGCCGGTCGAGCGCCTCGTAGATCTGGTCGATGGTGTTGTTGAGGAAGGTCGAGTCGTACTCCTGGACCTCGATGCGGTCCGCCGGGTAGCCGTTCGAGGCGAACCGCTTGGCCTGGGTCTGGAACTGGCTGCCGGAGCCGAAGAACCCGTGCACGAAGATCATCGGGAGCGGCGCGGCCTTCGGCGCCGGCGCGCCGCCCGGGGCGGCCGCGGCGGCCGGCGGGACGACACCGGCGAGCAGCACCAGCGCCGCCAGCAGCCCCAGCAGCGTTCGGACGCGATTCATGGGGGCGTTCCTCCGATCGGTCGGGAGCGGACGCAACGGCGTTGCGCCGAGTGACGCCCGGGCGTGGCGACGACCGGGCGTTCCTGCGCCCCGCACCGTACGAACGTCGAACCGCTTCGCCTATCAGCGGACCGCACGACTTCCGGCCGCGAATCGCTCAGCCGAGTGCGTATCGCACCGATCGGGCCTTCTGGACACTCGGGGCGTCCCCCCACCCCGGCAGGAAGGAGTGCGAACGATGCGGTACCCCGCCACCCGCCGCGTCCGGCGGATCGCGCAAGGCGCCGCCGCGACCGCGCTGGTCGCCGCCGGCGTCACCGGCCCGTCCCCCGTCGGTGCCTCCGCCGCCGCGGCGGCCGACTGCGCGACGGTCAGCGTCATCTCCGCGCGCGGCACCTGGGAGCCGCAGGACGGCAGCTGGCTGCTGAAGCCGATGGGCGACCAGATCCTCCAGCGCTTCCCGCAGGGCACGTACACCGAGCTGGCCTATCCCGCGCAGACCCCGTTCGACGACAGCGCCCCCGTGGGCGTGGGCAACCTGATCAGCACGCTCAACGCCGAGGCCGCGCGGTGCCCGGACCAGCGGTACGTCCTGCTGGGCTACTCGCAGGGCGCCGGAGTCGTCGGCGACGCGCTCGCCGCCCCGTCCGCCCGGATCTGGGGACGGGACAAGGGCACCGTCAGCGCCGCGGCGAGCAGCCGGATCGCCGCCATCGTGCTGTTCGGCGACATCCGCTTCAAGGCGGGCGAGCCGTACAACGTCGGCACGTTCGAACCGGGCAAGGAGTCCGGCAACCCGCCGCCGCGGCCCGCGGGCGCGCTGAGCGCGTACGCGTCCCGCATCCAGGACTACTGCGTCAAGAACGACTTCGTCTGCCAGGGCACCGGCGATTTCATCGCGCACTTGGAGTACTTCGTCAACGGCATGCCGTCCCAAGGCGTGGCCTTCGCCGTCTCCAAGCTGCAGGGCGGCGCGCCCCGCCAGAGCGGGAGCGCGTCACCGGCGATGCACTAGAAGGACGCGTCGGCCGCCACGCGGATGACGGCGCGCACCTGGGCGATGATGTCGCGCCTGTTCTGCTCGAACTGCGGATCGGTCACGGCCTCGCTCTGCCCGAACTCCAGCACGGGCGTGTGCAGGTGCCCGCCGGGGATGTCGAGGCCGAGCCGGTCGCGCAGCAGCGTGGCGCGGTAGGCGATCTCGTTGGACAGGTAGTCGCCGCCGCCTCCGGCCCGCGCGGTCGATCCCTCGGTGGGGCCGTCCGGCCGGACGACCGGTTCGGTGCCGCCGGCCGGGATCTCCGTCACCTGCGTGTTGTCGTAGACGGGGAAGCGTCCCGTCGGCGCGGCGACGATGTCCTTGTACGGCAGCGTCGTGACGGTCCACTGCGGCTGCGGGCCGTGGACGGGGATGGTCTCCAGCCTGGACACGTTCTCGTTGTCCAACGCCCCGCCGCGCCACGCGCCGTTGTAGCGCTCGACGTCGAAGCGTCCGACCCGCCCCTGGCTGACGGTGGTGAACATGTCGACGTGCGGCAGGTGCGGCCGCAGCGTCCGCTCGAGGGTGCCGTCGGTGAAGTCCCGCCACCGCACCGGGAACACCGCCGCCTCGATCCGCGCGGGCCCGGCCGCGGTCGTGATCCACGTGCCGTCCAGCGCGAGCGCGGAGGCCCCCGACGGATTGCCGATGCGCACGTCCCGGTCGAGCGTGAAGGGGTCGAACCCCGTCACGAGGATCTTCCGCACGCCCGCCGGGAAGCGGATCGAGTCCTCGCCCCGGGAGGCGACCTCGAGCCGTTCGATCAGCCGGTTCCTCGCCGCGTCCGAGAGCGGGAAGGGCGGCCGCCACTCGCGCAGCGCCCGCGTCATGCCGAGCCGCGCCCAGTACAGCGGCCGGTCGTCCTCGCGGCTGAGGCCGTCGGCGGGGCCGCGCCCCTGCGCCCGGTCGACCGCGCGGCGCCACAGCCGCTCCCCGTGCCGGGCGACGACCCGCTCCGCGGCGTCGCGGGAGCGGACGCCGCGCAGGGCGTCGGCGAATCGGGCCGTGACCTCGTCGAACCCGCTCAACCGCAGGATCTCCCGCGGAACGGGCCTGTCGAGCCGCTGCTCCTCGACCGTCGCCGTCGCGCCGTGCGCGGGGACGCCCCCGACCCACGTCACCGCCGCGACGATCACCGCCGGCACCCACGCCGCTCGCATACCGCCCCCTCCTTGAAGATCGACGGCATTGTCCGGACCGCCCGGCGGCACCGGCAACGGTGGAATCTGACGAACGC
>NZ_BCQU01000158.1:0-6879 GCF_001552235.1 Actinomadura rubrobrunea NBRC 15275
CGCCGGTGAAGTCCAGCCGGATCGGGGTGTTCCGCTCGGTCACCAGCGCCACCCGCTTGATCGCCTCGACGAACGGGGCGGTGCGGATGCGGACGGCGGTCGTCCAGGCGTCGGTGAGCCGCGACCGGTAGTTGATGAACTGGTCGTCCAGCAGCCGCGCGGTCATGCTGCGGTCGCCGCCGGAGATGCCGATCAGGCTGTCCCCCGTGCCGCCCAGGCCGATGGACACCTCAGATCCGGGGCGGATCGCGCGCGCCGTGTCGGCGAGGGTGCGGGCGGGCACGACGACGCCCGCGGTGAAGTCCGGGACGGCGGGCGACCAGGTCAGCTCGCGCGCGGCGATCCGGTAGCGGTCGGTGCAGGCCATCCACATCGTGTCGCCTTCGAAGTCGACGCGGACGCCGGTGAGCATCGGCAGCGTCTCGTCACGGCCCGCCGCGGGGGTGACCTGGGCGACGGCGGCGGCGAACACGTCGCCGGGCACCGTTCCGGCCGGCCGCGGAGGCTTCGGCAGCGTCGGATAGTCCTCCACCGGCATCGTCTGCAGGCCGAACTCGGCGCTCCCGCAGCTCACCACGACCTCGGAGCCCTTGGTGGCCACCTCCACCGGGTAGGGCGGCAGGTTGCGCACGATGTCGGCGAGCAGCCGTCCCGACACGAGGACCCGGCCGGGCTCGATCACGTCCGTCGTCACGGCGGCCTTCGCCGACACCTCGTAGTCGAACGCGGAGAGGGTGAGCCCGCCGTCGGCGGACGCCTCGACGAGCATGCCCGCCAGCACCGGCAGCGTGGGCCGCGACGGCAGGGTGCGCGCCGCCCACGCCACGGCGTCGGCGAGCGTCTGCCGATCCACGCGGAACTCGACCATGCCTCACCCTCTTTCGGGACGTCGCGGAGCACGCTAACCGCCGCCCCTGACAAAACTGCGTTTCCCCAGTTCGCAGGGCCGATGCGGGCATGTGGCGGCCCTGACGGAGGTCATGGGCGCGGCAGGGCCGCCGACGGCGCGGCGGCCACGGGTCGAGCGCCTGCGCGGAGCCTCAGCGCAGGGCCGCGGCGGTGCGGCGTTCGAGGTCGAGCAGGTACCGCTTGCGTTCGATGCCGCCGCCGTAGCCGGTGAGGCTTCCGGCGGAGCCGATGACGCGATGGCACGGGACGATGATGCAGATCGGGTTGCGGCCGTTGGCCAGGCCGACCGCGCGCGCCGCCGTGGGCCGGCCGATCTCTTGGGCGAGCTCCCCGTACGAGACCGTCTCCCCATACGGGATCTTCCGCAGGGCCGTCCAGACGCGGCGCTGGAACGGGGTCCCGTGCAGGGCGAGCGGCAGGTCGAACTCGGTCAGCTCGCCCGCGAAGTAGGCGGCGAGCTGACCGGCGGCGGTCGCGAACGGCTCGTCGGACGTCGGCACGCGCACGCCGAAGCGCTCCGCCGGCGGACGGTGGCGTTGCTCGTCCACGTAGAGGCCGCACAGGACGCCGTCGTCGGCGACGAGAGTGAGCGGTCCGACGGGACTGTCCAGCACCGCGTGCGTCCGCTGCTCGGCCGCGGCGGTCGCGGGGCTCAGGCCCGTCGCGTCCGCCGCGGCGGTCGCGATGAGCCCGGTTGGCGTCGAGGTCATGGGGACACAGATCCCTTCGTGTGATCGTCTCGTGTGATCGTGTCGTGTGGTCGTGTCGTGTGGTCGTGTCGTGTGGTCGTCGAACGTCAGACAGGCAGGCGGTTGATGGCGTGGTCATTGGTCGCCCACAGGTACTGGACGGCGTAGGCCCGCCACGGCCGCCACCGCGCCGCGCGGCGGATCAGCGCGGCGGGGGTGGTGGGAAGGCCCAGCCGGGCGGCCGCGAGGCGGACGCCGAGGTCGGTGGGGACGAACGCGTCCGGGTCGCCGAGCGCGCGCATCGCGATCGTCTCGACCGTCCACGGGCCGATGCCGGGCACGGCGGCCAGCCGCGCGCGGGCCTCGTCCCAGTCGCTGCCGACGTCCAGGTCGATCTCGCCGGCGGCCAGCGCCGCGGTCAGCGCGGCGAGGGTGGAGCGGCGGGCGCGCGGGAAGGCCAGGGCGGACGGGTCCGCCTCGGCCAGCGCGTCCGGCGACGGGAACAGGTGCGTCAGGCCGCCCCCGTCCGGATCGGTGATCGGTTCGCCGTGCGCGGCGACCAGGCGGGCGGCGTGCGTGCGGGCGGCCGCGGTCGACACCTGCTGGCCGATCACCGCGCGGACGGCGAACTCCGCCGGGTCGACGGTGTGCGGGACGCGGCGGCCCGCGGCCTTGTCGACCAGCGGGGCCAGGACGGCGTCGGCGCGCAGCAGGTCGTCGACGGCGACCGGGTCGGCGTCCAGGTCCAGCAGCCGCCGGCACCGGCTGATCGCGATCGTCAGGTCGCGCAGGTCGGTGAGGGTGAGCGTGCAGGCCACGTGGTCCGGGAACGGGCGCAACGCCACGACCCCGTGCCCGTTCGGCAGCCGCAGGGTGCGTCGGTACGCGCCGTCCCGCCACTCCTCGACGCCGGGGACGGCCGTCGCCGCCAGGTGCCCGAACAGGTTGTCCGGGCACAGCGGCGCGCGGAACGGCAGCCGCAGCGACAGCGCCCCGGACGCGGCGGGCGTCTGCCCCCGCGCCGCCCGTTCCCGCAGCTGGGTGGGGGTGAGCGCGAACACTTCCCGGACGGTGTCGTTGAACGCCCGGATGCTGGCGAACCCCGCGGCGAACGCCACGTCCCCCATGGGCAGGGCCGTCGTCTCGATGAGCAGCCGCGCCGTTTGCGCGCGCTGGGCGCGCGCCAACGCCAGCGGACCGGCGCCGAGTTCGGCGTTCAGCTGCCGTTCGATCTGGCGGATGCTGTAGCCGAGGCGGGCGGCCAGACCGGGCACCCCTTCGCGGTCCACGACCCCGTCGGCGATGAGCCGCATGGCGCGGGCCACCACGTCCGCACGGTGGTTCCACTCGGGGGACCCGGGACTGGCGTCCGGACGGCACCGCTTGCAGGCCCGGAAACCCGCCTGCTGCGCCGCGGCGGCGCTGGGGAAGAACCGCATGTTCTCCGGCCTGGGCGTCACCGCGGGGCAGCTGGGACGGCAGTAGATGCCGGTGGTGACCACTGCGACGTAGAACCAGCCGTCGAACCGGGCGTCCTTGGCTTGGACCGCCCGGCTGCACCGCTCCACGTCTTCATGCATGCGTCCAGCTTCACCGATGGCACCGGCGTTCACTAGCGGAAATCCGACATCACGCTGGCTCATGACCTGTCAGGTCATCGACCCGGCGACGTCGGGGCGGGCACTGTGGCGGCGGATCGGGAACGAGCCCGACGCCATCGCTGAAGGAGACGCCATGATCGACGCCCGTGAGCTGATCGACCGCTACCTGGCCGGCTGGAACGAGAAGGACCCCGCCGCCCGCCGGGCCGCCGTCGACGCCTTGTGGACCGAGGACGCCTCCTACGTCGACCCGCTCGTCGCGGTCGAGGGGCGGGAGGCCATCGACGGCGCCATCGCGGCCGTCCAGGCGCAGTTCCCCGACTTCGTGTTCCGTCTGGCGGGCGACGTCGACGCCCACCATCACGTGGCCCGCTTCACCTGGGAGCTCGGCCCCAAGGACGGCGAGGCCGTGGTGGTCGGGTTCGACGTCGCGGAGTTCTCCGAGGACGGCCGGATCAGCAAGGTCCACGGCTTCCTCGACAAGGTTCCCGCCTGAGCTCCGAACAGACGGCCCCGCGCGGCCCTACAGTGGCCGGGAACGGACCAAGCAGCCGACAGGCGCCGAGCCGTCGAACCCGCGTCGACGGCTCGGCGCCGACGGCGGCCCCCGGCCGCCGTCGCTCAGGCCGAAGCCCCGGCAGAGGGAACACGACACAGGCGCCCGGCGCGGCGAGGGGCGAGACGAGGAACCATGACGGACGTGCCGCTCGTCGAGTGGCGAGAGGACGACGCGAAGCGGACGGCGCGCTGGCGCTCGGAGAACCGGACGCCGCCGCCCCGCCGCATCGTCATCGCCGACGACCTGACGCGGGCCGACGACGCGTACCGGCTGGCGTGCGAGGGAACCGCGCTGCTGTGGCGCGGCGACTTCCAGAACGCGCGGCAGCTGCTGGCGGCGATGGGACGTCGCGCCGACCGCAAACCCCGCCGCAAGCGCCGCGCCCACCGCAACACCGAAGCCCTCTCCCCCGCGCAGCGCTTCCACCTGCACAGGCAGGCGCAGGGCCAGCGTGCCCGCACGCTCGGGATGCTGCTGATACCTGTGGACGCGGGCCACGTCATCCCCTTGCGGCGGGCACCGGACGTACGGAAGGCGTGCGAGGAGGTCTACGGCCCGGCAGAGGAACCGTACGTGGTGGCGCTGCGGGAGCTGCAAGGCCTGATCGGTGCGCACGAGTGGCGCAAGAAGGGCGTGCCCATCCCCGCCTTGGGAGGGGATCGCATCCACCCCCACTACGGTGTGTTCTCCCCCGTCCGCGGCGAGTACGTCGACCTGGTGGCGCAGGCTCCGCTCCCGTCCACCGAGCTGGCCTATGACATCGGCACCGGCACGGGCGTGCTCGCGGCGGTCCTGGCACGCCGAGGCGTGGCGAAAGTCGTCGCCACCGACACCGAGCCGCGCGCGCTTGCCTGCGCCCGTGAGAACGTCGTCCGCCTCGGCCTGGCCGACCGGATCGAGGTCGTGCGGGCCGACCTGTTCCCCAGTGGACGAGCCCCTCTGGTGGTGTGCAACCCGCCCTGGATCCCCGCCCGTCCCACGTCACCGCTCGAACACGCCGTCTACGACCCCGGCAGCACCATGCTGCGGGGTTTCCTGAGCGGCCTGCCGAGCCACCTCACGCCGGACGGCGAGGGGTGGCTGATCATTTCGGATCTCGCCGAGCACCTGGGACTGCGGACGCGCGCGGAACTCCTCGACGCCATCACCGGGGCCGGCCTGACCGTCGTGGACCGGCTCGACGCCCGCCCCGCCCATCCACGCGCCGCCGACCCGAGCGACCCCCTCCACACGGCAAGAGCCGCCGAAATCACCTCCCTCTGGCGCCTCACCCTCACCCCACGGTGAGCCTCCCCGGAGAGGCCCCTCGCCTGCCGCGTCATCCCCCATGACATTGATCATCGAATGATGCCGCACTCCCCTGTCAAGGGAGCGGAAAATGCACATCCATTCACCCGCACGCGAACGAGATTCTCCACACCCCGTGCCACGAAAAATTTCGTATTCATCGTCGATGCATCGTGCGCTATGCACGGAGCACAGCCGACGAGCCCTCCAAGTCCGCCTGCCATGCGCAAACCAGCTTGGGGTGACCGGCACCCTCCATCCTCGCCGCAATCAAGAAGGCATTGTGAAAGGCGACACTCGAGGCGCCGGTACCGGATGCCGTGAGACGCGATGGCGACATCAACGCCTGAGAGCATCGCGGTACCGAGATCGGACGACCTCCGCGCGCGTACGGTCAGGCGCTCTTCGGCTGCCCCGTCTCCGATGCGGCGGGGGCACGAGTGAGGGACGTCTTCACAGGCCACCGCCGCTGGGCGAGCAGCGCTTCCAGCGCCCACGGACCGCCGCCGAACACGGCCAGCATCAGGAAGGACCAACAGAACAAGGCCGCCGGCTCACCCTCGTTGGTCAGCGGGAACAGCCCCTGAGGCTGGTGGACCGTGAAGTAGGCGTACGCCATCGCGCCGGAGCAGATGAACGCGGCCGCACGGGTGCCCAGACCGATCATCACCAGGCCGCCGCCGACGAGTTCGATCACGGCCGCCCACCAGCTCGGCCACTCGCCGATGCCGGGCGCCTCTCCGCCGGGCGGACCGCCGAGAATTCCGAACAGCTTCGCCGCCCCGTGGCAGGCGAAGAGCAGCCCTACCACGACACGGAACAACGACAGCACGGCGCCACGCATGGATTCCATGGTTTCTCCTGCAAATCAGTGCACGGCGAAATCGGCCCTTCGGCCGACCCGAGCACGATCGTGAACGTTCGCGGCCGAGTCATCGCGGACTCGGCGATAAAACTGTAAGGCGTGCGTTTTTCATAGAGAACGGTCTTTCACGTCTTTCATCGATCCGCCTCCAATGCCGAGACGGCTTCCCGGATTCCGGGACGCGCTGATCGAGGCAGGTTCGGACGTGCGACGCGACCAAGGCGCGACCGTCCACCCTCGGTGAAGGAGTACGCCTTTTCGATACCGACGGCACCCGGTCGATTTCGCCGAGCAGTACCGCGGCTTCCTCACCGAGGTCCGGCCGCCCGAACGCGGCCGGACGGCCGACGCACCGTGCGCGTCGGGCCGCCGCCCGACCACGGACGTCCAGCGCGCCTAGACGGCATGCTCCCGCCCCTGGAGCGCCGCCGAGTCCCCGCCGCGCATGCACCCCCGAGCTGCAACGTCCCCGCGCCGCGACACGCCAGGTGGGCCGGCGCACCGCACCAGGTCCACCGTCACACCAGGTCACCGGCCTCAGAACACCGCGACCGGTACGGCCTGGTCGACGCCACCGGTCCCCGCGTCACTCGGCGTCCAACGACCGACCAGGGACGACCCCGCAAGCAACACTCTCCGTAAACACCACCGCGAAGTCCACGCCGCGCAGGCGCCACGAGCCGCAAGGCTCACAAGATGTCGCCGCCTCGTGACGTCCGGGCCGTGGGCCAGGCGGCAGTGGTCGTCGATGGCGGTGTGCGGGTGTCCGTAGCCGGGGGCCGGGCGGGGTCAGTCCGAATCGCGGTGGGGCGAACTGTTGCGTCTGCCGAGGCGCGGCCGTGCACCCGGTGGCCGCCGCCATCGGGGATGTTGCCCGGCTTGTCGACGTCCCCGATGACGCTGGTGCTGAAAGGCTCGTAGCACCCCGACCACCAGCCGCACCGGATGACACAGCTAGATGTTCTGTCC
>NZ_BCQU01000159.1:0-6802 GCF_001552235.1 Actinomadura rubrobrunea NBRC 15275
TCGGTGACACCCCGTGGGCGCTTGCGGTCACTCCGGGTGGCACCCGCGTCTACGTGGCCAACCGCGACTCGGACAACGTGTCGGTGATCAATACGGCGACGAACACGGTGATCGACACGATCACCGTGGGGGACGATCCGGTGGGGGTGGCGGTGACTCCGGGTGGTACTCGGGTCTACGTGGCCAACGGCGGCTCGGACAACGTGTCGGTGATCAGTACGGCGACGAACACGATCGTCGACACGACCACCGTGGGTGACGGCCCGGTGGCGCCGATCGTCACTCCGGGAGGTACTCGGGTCTACGTGACCAATCAACTGGCTGACAGTGTGTCGGTGATCAGTACGGCGACGAACACGGTGACCGACACAATCACGGTCGGCGTGTCTCCGGAGGGGCTGGCGGTCACTCCGGGGGGTACTCGGGTCTACGTGGCCAATGTCGGTTCGGACAACGTGTCGGTGATCAGTACGGCGACGAACACGGTGACCGACACGATCACCGTAGGCACCAATCCTCTAGGGGTGGCGGTGACTCCGGGTGGTACTCGGGTCTACGTGACAAATGGCCTTTCAGACAGCGTATCGGTGATCAGTACGGCGACGAACACGGTGACCGGCACGATCACCGTCGGTTCGGAGCCCGTCAGGGTGGTCAGCGGCCTCATCCCCGACTGAACCACCCTGTCATGGTCATGAGTTGATCAGCTGTGGCGTCCATGTAGGAACACTGTTTTTCCAGCCCTGGACCCATTCAAAAATTCGAAGTTGCGACAGGTCCAGGGCCGGATGGCGGTCGCTCCAGTAGACCATCGGCGGGATGTCGAGAGCGGCTACCGCGGCCTGGCTGAGGGGCAGAAGGGCCGTTCTGGTGGGAGAAAGGCCGTATCCCGGCGCAAAGGAGGCCTTCACGGTGGCACATTCATGCGAGGCGGCGAGAGGGGACGCTGGCCGCGGCCGTCTCAGCCGGCGGGGATGGCGGTCCGGTCCAGGCGCCTGCTGATCGCCGTGGCCGTTCTGGCCGGACGGAGCGCCACCAGGGGGCCGAGGCCGCTCGGCGCCTGGTGCGCACTTCGCCAAGGGGGAGAGGCGACTGTGCGAGGCGGCGCGGTGGCCTTGGCGCGCCTTCGCGTGAGAGGTTGTCGGCCGCCGACGGTGGGCGAAGTAGCGGGTCAACGCCTGGCGCACGTCGCAAATGATCAGCTCGCCGTCCGTGCGAGCGAGGTCGACCAGAGCGGTCTGATTCGTCATCCGGCATGGTCACGTTGATGGCGTGTGTCCGTTGACCATGGGGCGGTGGGCTCGGGCAGGTCAGCGCTTGGACGGGTGGGCGGATCGGTCGTAGCGGACCGGTCGGCGATCAACGGACCGGGTAGGTCCCGGCTGTTCGATCCCTCGTACCCGCCAACCGCTTGCCGCCCGGTGCGGCAGTCAGATGGCCGTCGAGGGGGAGGGCGTGGGGCGTGGTGGGGAGAGCCGCGGACTCGCCGACGGGTGTCGATTCCGGAATGTCGTGGATCTGAGGGGTATTCGGTTTGCGGCGGAGTCGGTGGGGCGGCCCGCCGAGATGCCGCGATACCGCTAAGAAAAGGGAACGGCAGGAGAAGTGCCGACGTCGCCGTACGTACGCCCAGCTTGAAGTCGTCCGCCTATATGGCGGCGTCATCTTTAGCAGTCATGTCGTGACGGACTGATCTCACCGTGCAAATTTTTTCGAGCGGGGAGTGTCAGTTTACTTTTATTGAAACATCGGGTCGGCAGGCTAGGTTCTGCTGGCGCTCCCAGACGGCGGGGGCGGTGTCCGTGAGGCGTACGTCGCCTCGCCGCGACTGACGGAGGAGAATCACGATGTTCAAGAAGACTTTCGCGGCCACGGGTCTAACGGTCGGTGCGGCCGCCGGGGCCCTGTTCCTGTCCACGCCCGCGCACGCCGACGAACAGACCGACGCTCCGCAGAACGTGATCATCATCTACAACACCAACACGAACACCAACACGAACAACAACTCGGCCACCGCGACCGTGAGCGTCCCCGGCCTGCTGTCGCTCCTGGAGCTGTGACCGCGTTCCGGGCGGACGCGGAGCGGTGCGCTCCCGGCTGCCGATGCCGGGGTTGTGACACCGAGATCGGCGTAAGCCGCTCAACAGCCTGATCCTGGGATGCCGGAACGATCGCGTTCCGGCATCTCTCCTTATGGCGCCGCGCCGTCCGCACCATGGTCTATAGGTGTGGCGGACAAGCCGCAGCGCGCAGAGGAGTCCGGCTGTGCTTCCCCGTTCAGTCCGCGCTCCTGGTGCGAGCCTGGCCAGTCCGGACGGCTGCGGCTGCCACTGCGAACGTCGCCGGTCGAGCGGGTGGCGCCACAGATCGCGGATGTGCGGCCCCGGCAGGAGAGGCGGCAGAGCATGCGGCTTTCACTGGAGGGCGTCCGCTGATGCTCGTGCGGGCGGCGCTGCGGTGGTTCCCTGACCGCTTCGCCCTCGTGCGTAGGGCGACATCCGTCCTCCGTACCGCCTGCAGAACGCCGGGCGTCACTGGAACGGCGCCACGATCGGATCGTGTGGTCACGGACGGCATGCCTTCGGCGGCTCGCCATGGTCGCCGGAGGCATGCCGTGCCCCCGAAGGCGCTGCACTTCACGGCCCCGTATGCAAACGGCCGGGCGAGGCCCCCGATAGACGCCCGGCAGCCTGTCGAAGCGCCCGCCGGCGGCGGCGATGACGCATAGTCGCGCGGCGCATCCCGCTAATCGGAATGGCCGAGTGCGTCTCCGCCGCACGTCTCGTTGTGAATTCCAAAAGGCGCGAAAGTCATTCTCCGGTGCGATTGGCGGGCGGTCATCGGCCGAAAGACGCGTTACCGGCCGCGGGTGGAGCTATGTCCAGATTGCTGGATTGGTGCTGATCGCCCCGAGGTTCATGCGATCAATTTATGATTCACTCTGACCGGTTTTTCGTGCTCTTTTTCCTGTCTTTGCATCGCCGCCAATACTCTTGATCGCGACGGTGGACATCGATGCTCTCCGAGTCGTGAGCACCACGCATGACGAGAGCGTCCCCATCAAACAACTTGTCCACGACAGGTGAAGGAGAACCACGATGCTGAAGAAGGCCTGTGCTGCGGCTGGCCTGGCGATCGGCGCGGCGGCCGGGGCTCTGCTCCTGAGCTCGCCCGCTCAGGCTGCCCCGCGCGGCGGCGAGGACATCAACGCGCAAGCGCAGAGGCAGACGGTGACCATCACCGCCAACAACACCAACACCAACACGAACACCAACACGGCGACGGCGACGGCGACCGCCAACGCCAGCCTCCTGTCCGGCGGCGTGATCTGAGCCGGTCGTCGAGGCAAGCAACGTCGCTCTGATCCATCCGATCGCGACGAGACGCGGTCGGCATGTGATCGACCGGCAGAGCGGGGTGCTGGGACGGCAACGTCCCAGCACCCCCTTTGTCATGTGCGGAGAAGAACGTGGGGGTTGTCAGGACCCAAGCCGGAAGCGGGTGGATCCTCCCGGCTTGAGGAGGCGGTGTCCCTGGTCGGCGCGCAGGCGCCTGGGCGGTGTCCGACTGGTGGCCGCGGCCGTCGAATCGGACGGGTCGGCCCGTGTCGGGCTCACGCACCGTTGATGTGAATCGTCCAGTGTGGATGGGACGGGTGGACCGGTGGCCGTTGTCGATGCGACACTGGCGCCGATGTACGGCGACAAAACGGGAACCGCGTCCCTCTCGGCGGTATCGGGGGTCATCAGGGGGTGCGAGGTAGCGGACTGAAGCGCACCCGAGCCGCTTCTGCAAGCGGTCAAAGGCGCGCCGCGCGTGTCCGCGAATCGCCGCCGACGGCCGCGGTGAACCGTGACCGCCATGCCGCGTCGCGGTCGGGCGCCGACCTGTCGGCGCATTGGAATAGTGGTGAACGCTTGATCGAGCCGGACCGGCGCAGGGCGGTCCGCTGCTGATTCCGTCGGCCGGCAAATTCCCCGAAGCGCGTTATCGCGGGCAGATCGCCCTGTCGCATATGAAGCGCCTTATTGAACGCGACGCCAGGCTACCCACTTCGCCCAGTAGAAATTGTGGGTGTGGACGATCGAGAAGTCGTGCGGCGCCGTCGGCCAGCTCTTGGCGGCCGGCTGCTTGGGGTCCAAGGGGACGATGACCAGCGTCACGTCCTTCGACACGGACCCGGCCTTGGTGCGGTCGAACGCCCTCAGATGCCTGCGCGTCTGGAAGATTTGGGACACGATGACGCGCGGGTCCATGCCGACGGGGTCCATCGCCACGACGTCCCGCTCGTTGAGCCCGGCCGGCGCCAGCGAGGTCGTGAGGTCCATCTGCTTGCTCAGCGTGCGGCTGATCTCCAGCGCGGCCAGTGTGGCGACCGCGCAGTGCAGGGCGATGACGACGCCGAGGGCGGCCGGCCAGAACCTGCGGTGCCGCAGCAGCGGGATCAGCAGAAGCACGGGGAGCACGAGGCAGGTCGCCCAGCCCAGCCGGAGGTCGTGCCAGGTGCGGGTGAGCACGCTCATCTCCGGGAAGTCGAACAGCACGAAGATCTTGTCGGACAGCTTCCCGTCGGAGTACCACCAGACGACGAGGGCGCTCAGCGGCGCAAGAGCCGCCGTCACCAGCACCGCCCACCGGGTGCTCGCCCACCGCGCGCGGAACGCCACGGCGAAGCCGGAAAGGAAGAGCGCCGGTGCGACACAGGACAGGTATCGGCCGTAGACGAGATTGCTGACCGTTCCCTCGTTCGGTATCGCCGCGGAGGTCGCCACTGCGATACCGGCGGTCGTTCCCACCAGGAGCGCGGCCGCTGCCCGCACGGCCCGCGGTTCACCGGAGCGCAGTGCGACGACCACGGCGGCGATCAGACCGACACCGGCGATGCCCCAGGTGGAGGTGAGCAGGTACCAGAGCTTCCCGGTGACGAGGGTGAGCGTCCAGGCCCATCCGTCCAGGCTGGTCAGTCGTTCCTTGGCCAGACCGTCCAGGGTCTGGGCGCCGGCGGGGTAGAGCCGCAGCAGGAGCCACGCGTTCATGAGCCATCCGACGACCCCGCCGCCGGCGAGCGTCGCGGCGGACGCCAGGGTCTCGTTCTTGTCCGCCCAGTCGCGCACGAGGACGACCAGGAGCAGCGCGGCGTGCATCACGACGATGACGACGCCGCGGTTGTGCGTGGCGAAGGTGTAGGCGGCGAGCGCGCCGGCGGCGACGGCCCAGCGTATTCCGGCGCGAGTGAGCCACGAATGGACGCAGAGCAGCCAGCCGAGGACGGCCACGGGGAGCACCACGTCCGTCAGCGCGAATTGCCCGTGATGGAGGATTGAGGGCATCAATGCAGTGGCCATCGCCGCCACGTACGCCTTGCCCTTCGTGATTTCCAGGCGGCGCAGGGCGATGTAGGCGAGCGGGAAAAGGAAGGCGCCGATCAACGCGTTGATGGCCAGCGCGATCCGGTACGCGGTGAGCGGTTCCTCGGTGATGAGGTAGGCGGGGGCGATGAGCAGCGGATAGCCGCCCTGGTACAGCACGAGGCCCGACAGGTTGCTTCCTTCTCTTCCCGCGATGAATCGCGCGGCGACCAGATATCCCGTTTCGTCGGGCATGACGGGCGGCAGGCGGTGCGCCCAGCTGAGCGCCAGGCGGACGAGGAACTGCAGCAGCCAGCCGCCGGCCAGCAGGTGCGGCCAGGAGATCCGCCGTCCGGACGCGGCGGTCTTCGCGACCGCCTCCGCAGGTGCCCTCGTCAGCCCGAAACCCATGACGCTCGATACCTCGCTTCGCTCCCCGCCGGACGTGCGCCGTACGTTCCGCCCGAGCGCTCCGGATGATCAGAAGAAGGCTATTACGGCCCGTCCCAAAGCTCTGTGGTATTGGGGGTATGGCGCCTTTGAAAAGTGGTGCCCGTGGTGGATTGTTGGCCGCCGCTTGTCATGGGCCCTACTGAAGGCGGCGGGGCGGGGTGCGGGAGGGAATGCCGCAGGCGGGGCGTTCTGTCGTCATTTTTTGCGGCATTCCGATTTGCCGTCGACGGTGGACGCGTCCGGTTCGCCGGAACCGCCTCTCTCCGCCACCGTAAAACAGTCCGCCGAATCGGGTAAACGATGGCCGCGATCGAGACATTTCTCTGAGATCCGCCGGTGGAGCGGTGTTACCTTCTGCTTGGCAGACCCGTCGGCTCGCCCATCGGCTCTCGATTGAGCGGGTCCAGCGGCGGTCCGCCATGGATTCGGTTCTTTCCGGGGCCGCCCCGCCGGACCATTCCGGGCGACGGCGGGGCGATCCATGTCGATTCGCCGGATCGGTGTTCGGCATTCCGGAAAACGCCGAGAACACAATGATGACGCCATGATGGTGCGGGCAGCCGGCGATCGCGCGGGCTGGGCCGGCCGTTGCGGCGGCCATGCTCCGCCCGGAGCCGTCGGATGCCCGCTCCGGTGAGACGGCGTCCGAGACGGCGTCGGTGAATCGTCAGTGAGGAGCCAGGGTGATGTGGCCGGAAGCGATCCCGTCCGGGGCGCGGCGCCCCGCGGATCGGCTCCGCCCTGCCCGGCCGGCGCTCGCGGCGCGCATCGCGATCGTCGGCGGTCTCGCGCTGGCGGGTTGGATCGCCGCCGCGCTGCTGACGCACGCGGCCGACGCCGCCGTCACCGACACCGACGAGGTCGCGCTCACCGAGGCGGGCGGCGGACCCGCGGCGGGGCAGCGGTATCACCGACAGATCGTGGACGAGGTGCTGCGGGGCGTGTCGCGCCTGGTGGACGCGCCGGACGAGCAGGCGGCCACGGCGCCGGAGGCGCCGGCC
>NZ_BCQU01000160.1:0-6770 GCF_001552235.1 Actinomadura rubrobrunea NBRC 15275
GCGGCCAGGCTCCACCCGACCGCCGCGGGCCGGACGCCGGCCGGGCGGGGGTCCGGGGCGTCCCCGTCCGCCCGCCCGGCCGCGGCCTTCGACGCCAGCGTCCCGAGGCTCATCGCGCCCCTCCCGCGACGGGGTCGCGGGCCGCGAACAGGCCCCGCGGATCGACCAGAAGGACCCCGACGGCCAGCGCGAACACGACCGCGTACACGATCACCGCGGAGAAGAAGTAGGCCGCCCACGCCTGCGCGACGCCGACGACGATGCCGGCGGCCAGCGCCCCTCGCACGCCGCGCAGCCCGCCGAGCACCGCCACGGCGAAGCTGACCATCGTGTAGACCTCCGAGTCGCCCGGGCCGAAGGAGCCCACCAGGGCGACCATGGCTCCGCCCGCCCCCGCCAGCGCGGTCCCGATGCCGAACGTCAGCGCGTGGACGTGGCGCACATCGATGCCCGCGAGCCGGGCCGCCCTCCGGTTCATGCCGACCGCGCGGACCACCAGGCCCAGCCGGGTGCGGTTGATGAAAGCGGAGACGGCGCAGACGCACACGATGCAGAAGGCGAACGCCAGCAGGCGTCCCAGCGGCACGTCCACCCCGGCGATCGAAGGGCCGGCCAGCGCGTACGGCGTCACCAGCGCCTGCGGGCCGTTGGGGTGCAGCGTGACGATCACGCTCTGCAGCAGCGCCGACAGGCCGAACATCAGCAGCAGGGACAGCAGCAGCGGCGCGTCGACGAACCGGTTGAGCACCAGCCGCTGGAGCAGGTAGCCGAGCAGGAAGAGCACGGCCATGGCGATCGGCACGCCCAGGAACGGATCGGCGGCCAGATGCCCGTCGAGCCACCAGGTCAGGTAGGCGCCGATCAGCACGAACTCGCCGTAGGCGACGTTGATGATCCCGGTCATGCGCAGGGTGAGGGACAGGCCCACGGCGAGCACGGCCAGCAGGCCGCCGTCGAGCACGCCGTACGCGGTCACCTGGGCCGGCCCCGTCATCGCGCCCCGGGCCAGGTCAGCGTCGACTCGGCGGCGACGGCGGGCCAGACCGGCACCGGCCGGCCGCGCTGGATCTGCGTGACGGTCATGTGCTTGTACGCGTTGCGGCCGCGGGCGTCGAAGGCGATCCGCCCGAAGAACGACGGCTCGTCGAGCGCCGCCAAGGCCGACCGCACCGGCTCGGCCCGGTCGCTCCCGGCCCGCCGCACGGCCAGCACCAGGGCCAGGCACGAGGCGGAGGCGGCGGCGGCGTGGTACGGCGGCTCCCGGCCGGTGGCCGAGCGATAGGCGGCGGCGTAGTCGTCCGCGGTGCCGAACCAGGCGTCGCGGTTCTCCGGACGCGGCACCCACTGGCTGACGCCGATGACGCCTTCGGCGAGCCCGTTGAGGCGTTGCGGCAGCTCCGCCGTCGCCGCCGCCACGGTGAGCGCGATCGCCGTGCCGTCCAGCCCCAGCTCCCGGCTCTGCCGGACCAGCACGACCCCTTCGGCGAAGTGCACGGCCCCGATGATCAGGTCGGGCCGCTCCTTGCGGGCGCGGGTCAGCGCCGCCGACAGGTCCGTGGCCCCGCTGCGGAAGTAGCGGGTGGGCAGGACGCGCATCCCCAGCGACCGCGCCGTGCGCTCGCCTGCCCGCGTGACCGACCGGGAGAAGTCGTCGTCCGCCGACAGGAACACGACCCGCCGCGGCTGCGGACGCGCCAGTTCCCGCAGCGCGAACAAGATCGAGGAGGCGTACTCGGAGGCGGGCGAGATGACGGAGAAGGTGTTGCGGTACCCGCGTTCGGAGATCGAGTCGCTGGCGCCCAACGCGTTCACGAGGATCTGCCCGTTGCGCTCGGCGGCGGCGGCCGCGACCGCGGTGGCCTGCGAGCCGTAGGGGCCGAGCAGCAGGTGGTAGCCCCGGTCGGCGAACATGCCGACGATGCGGGCGGCCGCGGCGGGCTCCGAGTAGTCGTCGCGGATGTGCAGCTTCAGCCGGACCCGCCGCCCCGCGACCGGCAGCCCGCCGCGTTCGTTGACGCGCCGCTCGCACAGCCGGTAGCCGTCCAGCATCAACCGCGCCTCTTGGGCGAACTGACCGGTGAGCGACAGCGACACCCCGACGTTCAGGACCCCGTCCCCCAGGCGACCGGGGCCGCGGCGCCCTCCCTGGCACGCCGTGCACAGCAGCAGGAGGACCACCAGGGCGCCCGTGACAGGGCGGCGCACCCCCTTTCCCCGGAACACGTGGGCCGCCACGTCTCCTCCCTTGCCGGAGCCGGGCTCACCCGACGCCGGCCCTAAATGTCGGACAACAGCTCGGAGAGATCGTCGCTCGGCGCGTCGTTGGACCGCATCGCCGCGGCGAGCTCGCGGCGCGCCTCCCACAGGTGGGCTTTGATCGCCTCGGCCAGCCGCTCCGCGGAACGCTCGCGCAGGGCCGTGATCTCCTTGGCCATCTCGTTGCGGATCCGCTCCTGCCCGCCCAGCACGTGCGCGTAGTACCGGCAGTACGGTTCGACGAGGTTGAGCACCTGGGTCGCCAAGCGCACGCTGTGGGGTCGCCCCGACAGTTCGTACATGCGGCGGCGGAACGCGTAGTTGAGCCCCGACCATTCCTCGGGGTCCGGTTCCTTGGCCTCGTCCATGCGGCGCAGGAGGCCGGCCAACTCCTCGGCGTCGCACTCGCTGGCGTTGCGCGTGACCGCCTCGGCCAGCGGCGGTTCCAGCTGCAGCCGCAGGTCGTAGAGCTCCTCGACCTCGTCGGCGTCCAGCTCCGACACCACCGCGCCCATCCCGGACCGCATCGAGATCAGGCCCTCGCCGACCAGGGTGCGCAGCGCCTCGCGCACCGGCACCCGGCTGACCCCCAGCCGCCGGGACAGCACGTCCTGGTTCAGCGTCTGCCCGGGCCGCAATACCCGTTCGCGCACCGCCCTGCGCAGCAGGGAGGCGATCTCCTCGGGATGCATGCCGCTACTCCGCACGATCGATTCGCCTGTGTCCGGTGCGGGTCAGTGAGAGGGAGCCAGCGCGGCGACGGACAGCTCTGCGATCGCGGCGGCGTAGTCCTGATCGAGCGGGCCGGTGGGCAGCAACAGGCGGAACCACAGCGGGGCGAAAGTCAGGTCGATCGCCGCGTCCAGATCGATATCGGCCCTGATCTGACCGTCCTTCTGGGCTTTTTCGAAACGGGCGCGGGCCATGAACCGGTTGGGTCCGAAGACGCGTTCGGCGAACACCGCGGCGGCGTCCGGCGAGCCCTGCATGTCGGCGATCAGGGCGGTCAGGTGCGGGGCGACGCCCGGGTCGGTGAAGACCTTGGCCACCGCGGTGAGCTGGGCGCGCAGGTCCGCGGCGAAGTCCCCCGTGTCGGTGAGCAGGAACTCGGCGCCGATCTCCCGGCGGAAGGCGTCGATGAGCAGGGCGCTCGCGCTGGGCCAGTGGCGCCGCAGCACCTCGGCGGGCACGCCGGCGTGCGCGGCGACGACGGTCAGGGAGACATTTTCGTACCCCTCCGACCGGCAAATGTCCAGCGCGGTATTCAGCACATCGCCCTTCTCCGCTTCCGACAACTCCACGACGTTTACCATGATCGTCATGCTAACCTTCTGTTTCACGCCGAGCAATTCTCTTTCTCGACGCCGGATCTACAATTTATTGCTATTGCGCTCCGCGCGAAGACGCGTCGCGCGCCGGGCCGGACGGGCGTCCCGCCGGCGGACCTGCGGCCGCGCCCGACCGCCCGCCCGACGGTGCCGCCGGGTAGTCGCGGTCGCGCCGCCGATGCATTCGTCCAGTGCGACGACCTGACGATCCCGCTCGATGTGCGCTCGGCGAAACCCCAGGACGGAGCACGAAGCCTGACGCGCTGATGGCGCGCGACGCCCGCCCTGCCGCCGTCGAGGACTCCGGTCTCGAACACCCGGCGGCGCAACGCCATGGCGTCGAACAGACCGCGGTCGCCGAGGAAGCGTTCGACGCACTCGACCGCTTCGTCGAGCGGGCACCGTCCTCGCCCCGTGCGCAGCAGCCGCCATGCCGGAATGTCGATGCTCTCCGCGATGTCGACGGCTCGCAGAAGGGATGCCGGGCGCGGGTTCTCCGAACCGCCGCGGTTCTCCCGAACGGGAGCCGTTCAACGAAGGCCGTCGACCGCCGCGAGCTTGTCCGGGTTGGCGATCAGCCAGACGTCGGCGACGCGGTCGGTGGCCGCGTCGATGTCGAGCACCATCACCGCGGTCGGGGAGCCGCCCTCGGTGAACAGCACGGCCGGCCCGCCGTTGACGTCCACGATGGTCCCCGTCGCGTCGGCCGCTTCCCCGGCGGACCGCGGCGCGAGGAGCTTGCGGACGCCCTGGACGAGCAGCCCGCCGACCTTCCGGGCGCCCCGCACGGGGACACGGGGAGCGCCCGGCCGTCCGTTGCCGTCGCTCCACAGGGTGACGTCGGGGGCGAGCAGTTCGACCAGGCCGCCGATGTCCGCGCCGAGACACGCCGCCAGGAACCGCTCGGTCACCTTGCGGCGCACGGCGCGGTCATGCCGGAACCGGGGACGGCGCTCGCGCACGTGCGACCGGGCGCGCCGGGCGAGCTGGCGCACCGCCGACTCGGAACGATCCAGCATGGCGGCGATGTCGGCGAAGGAGAACTCGAACGCCTCGCGCAGGACGAACACCACGCGCTCCAGCGGCGACAGCGTCTCCATCACCACCAGCATGGCCATCGAGACCGAGTCGGCGAGCTCGGCGCTCTCGTCGAGGGCCGGCCCGGTCGGGATCGGCTCGGGAAGCCACGGGCCCACGTACGCCTCGCGACGCGCCTTGGCCTGCCGGAGCCGGTCGAGAGACAGCCGCGTCACGACCTGAACCAGATACGACTGGGGGTCGGTGACACCGGCGTGGTCCACGCGGCTCCACCGCAGCCAGGCCTCCTGGAGCACGTCCTCCGCGTCGACCACGCTTCCCAGGACCCGGTACGCGACCCCGAGCAGCAGGGGGCGGTGCTTTTCGAAGTTCGCGACCGGTACGGTATCCGGTTCGGTGACCACGGACATGCTGCCTCCTTAGGGTCCCTGGTAGGGAAGACGCGCGGGAGATCACTCACGTGACATTCGGCGAGCGGCCACGCGTCACCGGACGCCGATGCCGAGTGGACGACCGCGCTCCAATGCTCGACCGGTTTCCGTTCTCGACGAGGAAGACGCCGGCGGTGTCGGCGCGCGACGCGCGCGTCCCTCCCGCCTCGTCGCCGCGCTGCGCCGCGTCCGCCCCCGGCCCTCACCGCCTGCTCTCTCACGTGACAGGACGCGTCCGGGTGCCCGTCTTCGGGCCCTTGACGCCCGTCCTGACGTGCAGTTCCTCGAGCCCGCGCACCAGGAGGCTCTTCTTGTAGCGCAGGTCCTGCCGGGCCAGGGCCAGGTTCGGCGCGCGTTCGAAGACGGCCCGCAGCGCCACACGCGCCTGCATCCGCCCGAGCGCCGCGCCCAGGCACACGTGGATGCCGCCCCCGAAGGTCAGGTGCCGGTTGTCGGTCCGGGCCAGGTCCAGCCGGTCGGGATCGGCGTGCACCTCGGGATCGCGGTTGGCCGCCCCGCGCACGGCCAGCACCTGCTCCCCGGCCCGGACGACATGGCCGTCGTCCAAAGGCACGTCCTCCAGGGCGACCCGGAACGACATGTGCGTCGGGGCGTCGTAGCGGAGCAGCTCCTCGATCGCCGTCCCCTCCAGGTCCGGCTCCGCCAGGAACCGGGCGAGCTGGTCCGGGTGGCGCAGCAGCGCCAGCACGGAGTTGCCGATCAGGTTGGTGGTCGTCCCGTGGCCCGCGACGAACAGCAGGATGCACGTGCCCAGCAGCTCGTCCTCGGACATGCGGCCGTCCACCATCGCCCGGGTCAGGTGGGTGAGCAGGTCCGTCGCCGGTGCGCGCCGGCGCTCGGACAGCGAGCGGAAGTACCTGGTGAACGCCGCCAGGGCCCGGTCCCTCTGGCGGTGCCGTTCGGGGGTGACCTCGATGACGGGCCCGACGCCCCCCAGATAGTCCTGCGCCCACTTCATGACCTGGGGACGGTCGTCCTCCGGGATGTCCAGCAGCTCGCAGACGACGCCGAACGGCAACGCGTGCGCGAAGGAGCCGATCAGGTCGAACTCCTCCCGGGCCAGCACCTGGTCCAGCAGGCGCTCCGCCGCCTCCCGGACATAGGGGCGCAGGCCGTGGATCACGCGCGGGCTGAGCCAGGCCCGGACGATGCCGCGCAGCCGGGTGTGGTCCGGCGGGTTCATGAAGATGAAGAAGTTGCGCTGGCCGGCGAAGCCGGCCGCGATCAGGTCGTCGCCGCTCACCGCGTCGGGGTCCGGATAGCCGAAGCGCGGGTCGCGCAGCACCAGCGCGCACTCCCGGTGCCGGGTGAACAGCCAGAATCCGAGCGGGCTGCGAAAAACGGGCTGCTCGGCGCGCAGCCGGGCGTAGTGGGGATACGGGTCCGCCCGAAAGCCCGGGTCCAGGGGGTCGAACCCGAGGAGGACGGACATGCCGCTCGGCGAGACCGTGGAGTCGGTCATCCTCTCACCGCCATTCACCAGCGCCGCGGGGGGATGCGGAGAAAACCGGGAATAAAGTCACTCAATGCGACGACGGCACCGCGCGCAAGGCGGATGGCTGGTTATTGCCATTCAGTCCGAACATCATGCCACGCGACTGCTATTGAGCGACGACAAATCGGTGACTACCGTCTCGCCAGGGTTTCCGGGGAATTGAAGCATGGGAAACGGCGCATGACTGCAGAACGAGAAATT
>NZ_BCQU01000161.1:0-6616 GCF_001552235.1 Actinomadura rubrobrunea NBRC 15275
CCCGCCGCCCGCCGAGGGGCGGCGGGCCGTCCGCCGTCACGCGCGCGTCCCCGGCCGGGTTCCGCGGGGACGGAGGCCGGGCGGCTCGGCGCCGCCGGGCCCGACGGCGCGGGACCCGACCGCGCGAGGCTCTGCCGGCCGGGACTCTGCCGCCCGGGACTCTGCAGCCCGGGACTCGGCGGCGCGGGCGGCCTGGCGGACCAGCGGGAGGGTGCGGTAGGGCACCTGCGTCGCCAGCGATATCACCGTCGAGGCGCGCTCCACCCCGCGCACGTCGACGACCAGGTCGATGACGCGCTGCAGGTCCTGGTTGCTGCGGGCGACGATGCGGCAGAGCATGTCGCCCGGCCCGGTGATCGTGTGCGCCTCGATCACCTCCGGGATCGCGGCGAGCCGCTCGGCCACCGGGTCGTGCCCGCCGGGCTGGCGGATCTGCAGCGTGACGAACGCGGTCACGCCGTAGCCGAGCGCGGCCGGGTCGATGTCGGGGCCGTAGCCGCGGATGACGCCGCGCCGGGCCAGCCGGTCCAGCCGCGCCTGCACGGTGCCGCGCGCCACGCCCAGGCGGCGGGACGCCTCCAGCACCCCGATGCGCGGCTCGGCCGCCAGCAGCTCGATCAGCCGTCCGTCCAGGCCGTCGACGGGCTCCGCGGGCACCGCGTCCTCCTTCATGGTCATCCTGTACAGGCGGGCCCGGATTTCCCGCGCTCCGCTGTGCAGATTGTCCAGTGATCTGGACCACTCTTGCGCACTCTGTACCCGTCTGTCGAGATTGGCGCCATGGACGAATTTCCGGTCAAGGGCATGGACGCCGTCGTGTTCGCCGTCGGCAACGCCACGCAGGCGGCGCACTACTACTCCACCGCGTTCGGGATGCGCCGGGTCGCCTACCGCGGGCCCGAGAACGGCAGCCGGGACGAGGCGGTGCACGTGCTGGAGTCGGGTTCGGTGCGGTTCGTGCTCCGCGGTCCGGTGCGGGCGGGCACCGACCTGGGGCGGCACGTCGCCGAGCACGGGGACGGGGTGGTCGACCTCGCCCTCGAGGTGCCCGACGTGGAGGCCGCCTATCGGCACGCGGTCGCCAAGGGCGCCAAGGGGCTGGAGGAGCCGCACGTCCTGCAGGACGACTACGGCAAGGTCGTGATCGCCGCGATCGCCACCTACGGCGAGACCCGGCACTCGCTCATCGACCGCTCTAACTACACGGGGCCCTACCTGCCCGGCTTCGTCCCCGCCGACCCGATCGTCGAGCCGCCGCAGAAGCGGTACTTCCAGGCGATCGACCACTGCGTGGGCAACGTCGAGCGCATGGACGAGTGGGTGGACTTCTACCACCGCGTCATGGGCTTCACCGACATGGCCGAGTTCATCGGCGACGACATCGCCACCGAGTACTCGGCGCTGATGTCGAAGGTGGTGGCGGACGGCACCCGCAAGGTGAAGTTCCCGCTGAACGAGCCCGCCGAGGGCAGGCGCAAGTCGCAGATCGAGGAGTACCTGGAGTTCTACGGCGGCCCGGGCGTGCAGCACGTGGCGCTGGCGACCAACGACATCCTGGCCGCGGTCGACCAGATGAAGGCCGCCGGGGTGGAGTTCCTCGACACCCCCGACTCCTACTACGAGGACCCCGAGCTGCGCGCGCGGATCGGCACGGTGCGGGTGCCGATCGAGGAGCTGCAGAAGCGCCGCATCCTCGTCGACCGGGACGAGGACGGCTACCTGCTGCAGATCTTCACCAAGCCGGTGCAGGACCGCCCCACGGTGTTCTTCGAGCTCATCGAGCGGCACGGCTCCATGGGCTTCGGCAAGGGCAACTTCAAGGCGCTGTTCGAGGCGATCGAGCGCGAGCAGGCCCGCCGCGGCAACCTGTGATCATCGATCGGTAAACATTCGCCGGTCCCGGGCGCGGCGAGGTTTGGCGGGCGGGCCGGGCGCCGACCTTCACGGCATGACCCAACCGCCGCACGACCCCGCGCCCGGGGAACGGCCGTCCGGGGAACGGCCGCAGGAGGAGCCGTGGCGCGCCCCCGGCGAGCCGGAGGCGCAGCCGCCCCCGTATCCCGGCGCCTACGGCGGCCAGGGCCCGTACGGCGGAGTCCCCGAGCACGGCGCGCCGCCCGACCGGGGCGGGGACCGCCGTCCCCCGGGCGCCGCCGACCTGGCCAGTCGCTGGGCGCGGCTCGGCGCGGGCATCGTCGACTCCGTCCTCATCAGCCTCGTGATGCTGCCGATCTGGTGGACGGTGGTGGACTGGAGCCGGGTCGCCGATCCGGCGCCGAACGCGCCGGTGGCCGACCGCGACCGGCTGCTGGCCAACCTGGCCGCGATCGCGATCGCCTTCGTCTACTACTGGCTGATGCACCTGCGGTTCGGGCAGACGCTCGGCAAGATGCTGCTGCGGATCAGGGTGGTGCGGGCCGACGACGGCGGCGCGATCGACGCCGGCCAGGCCGCGGGCCGTTCGGCGTTCTACACCGTCCTCGGCGGGGTGTGCGGCTGCATCGGCCTTCTCGACATCGCGTGGATCCTGTGGGACGAGCGCAAGCAGGCCCTGCACGACAAGGCCGCCCGGACGGTCGTGGTCAAGGCCGGCCCGGGGACGCCCAACCCCTACGCCCGGCGCTGACCGTGTCCGGCCTGGATCGCGGCACGGCGCGGTTGCCTCCGCTCCCTTGCGCGGGCAGGCTGGACCGCGTGCGCCTCGACCGCGTCCGCATCGCCGCAGACCAGTCCCTGCCGTCCCGCCGCCGCGGCCCGCGGCCCGTCTCGCGCGGCGCCGCCGCCCTGACCGCCGCGGCGCTCGCCGGGACGCTGACGGCCTGCCTGGGCGGCTCCGGCGACCGCGAGCCCGGCGGGCGGATCCCCGCCCCGCCGGAGGCGGCCGCGCCGCAGCAGCACACCATCGGCGACCCGTACGTCCCCGGGGACGGCAACGCCGGGTACGACGTCCAGCACTACGACCTCACGCTGGCCGTCACGCCGGGGGGCGTCGCGGAGCTGGACGGCACCGCCGAGATCACCGCGGTCGCCCTGCAGCGGCTGCCCTCCTTCAACCTCGACCTGAGCGGCCTGCGGGTGTCGCGGATCACGGTGAACGGCGCGCCGGCGCGGCAGCGGCGCGACGGCGACGAGCTGATCGTCTCGCCGTCCCGGCCGGTGGAGAAGGGCGCCCGGTTCACGGTGCGGGTGCGCTATTCGGGGACGCCGCGTCCGGTGAGCGACCCCGTCCTCGGCCGCTACGGATGGATCCGCACCCCCGACGGGGTGTTCGTGGCCTGCCAGCCGAGCGGCGCGCGCACCTGGTTCCCCGCGAACGACCATCCCAGCGACAAGGCCACGTTCGACTTCGAGATCACCGTGCCCGACGGGCTGACCGCGATCGCCAACGGCGAGCCCGGCGCCCCGCCGGACCGGGTCGGCGGCTCGACCGGGTCGGACGGCGCTCCGGGCGGCGGGGGGAGTCCGGGGGTGTCGCCGATCTCCGCGCGGCGCTCGACCACCGCGACGTGGCGGGTGAAGGAGCCGATGGCCACGTACCTGGCCACGGTCACCGTGGGCCGGTTCGAGGTGAAGAGGGACCGCACGCCCGGCGGCGTGACCAACATCTCCGCCGTCGACCCGTCCGTGCCGACCGCCGACCTGGAGCGCTTCCACGCCAAGAACGCCGAGATCACGGACGAGTGGGCGCGGCGGTTCGGCCCCTACCCGTTCTCCTCCACCGGCGGGCTCGTGGACAACGCGCAGGTCGGTTTCGCGCTGGAGACGCAGACCCGGCCGGTGTACGGGTCGTACGGCCTCGACGACACCCTCCTCGCGCACGAGCTGGCCCACCAGTGGTTCGGCAACAGCGTCAGCGTGGCGCGCTGGAAGGACATCTGGCTGAACGAGGGCTTCGCCACCTACGCCGAGTGGATGTGGGCGGAGAAGGCGGGCGGCCAGTCCGTGCAGTCCAAGTTCGACGAGCTGTACGCCGACGCGGACAGCCGGGAGCTGTGGGACGTGCCGCCCGGAAACCCCGGCCGGGCGCGGATGTTCGGGCGTTCGGTGTACGACCGGGGCGGCATGACCCTGCACGCGCTGCGCACCAAGGTCGGCGACGACACGTTCTTCACCATCCTGAAGACCTGGACGAAGGAGCGGCGGCACTCGTCGGCCACCACCGAGCAGTTCATCGAGGTGGCCGAGCGCGTGTCGGGCCGGCAGCTCGATTCCTTCTTCGACGACTGGCTGTACAAGCGGGGCCGTCCCAGCCGCTGACCGCGGCCGATCCGCGCCGCCCGACCGGGCGACCGTCAAGCGGGCGTCAAGCGCAGGCAAGCACTCCGCAACGTCCGGCCTGTCCGCCGGGCGCCGCGCCGCCCGGCCGCGCACAGTGGCACCGATGAACCGGGCTTGGATGCGCGTGACCTCGGCGGCGACCGCGGCCGTCCTGCTGGCGACCACGAGCGGCGGCGCCGCGTCCGCCGTGCCGCTCCGCGGCACCGTGTCCGCCGCGCCGCTCCGCGGCACCGTGTCCGCCGTGCCGCTCCGCGGCACCGTGGAGCACAAGACGCCGGGCGGCCCCGGCCTCGGCGACCCGTACTTCCCGAACGCCGGCAACGGCGGCTACGACGTCCGCCACTACGACGTCGTCCTCGACTACCCGGGCGCGCGCGGCGACGTCGACGCGACCGTCACCGTCAACGCGCGCGCGACCCAGCCGCTGTCGGCGTTCAGCCTCGACTACCGGGGCCCGGAGATCTCCTCGGTCACGGTGGAGGGCAGGCCCGCCGAGTACCGGCGCGACGGCCAGGAGCTGACGATCACCCCGTACGCGGAGATCCCCGCCGGGCAGATGTTCACCACCGTGGTGCGGTACTCCGGGCGTCCCGGTCCGCTGACGAACGGCCCGCTCGGCACCTACGGCTGGGTGCCGACCCGCGACGGCGCGGTCGTGCTGTCCCAGCCGGACGGCGCGCCCACCTGGCTGCCGGTCAACGACCACCCCAGCGACAAGGCGACCTACTCGTTCCGGATCACCGTGCCCAAGGACCTGCGCGCCGTGGCCAACGGCAGGCCGGGCCGCGTCATCCGGCACGAGGACAGCACCACCTACGAGTGGTCCGAGGAGTCGCCGATGGCCAGCTACCTGGCGATGGTGGCGATCGGACGGTTCCGGGTGCGGCACGGCAGGGTCGGCCGCATCCCGGTGATCACGGCGGTGGACCCCGCGTACGCCTCGTCGGCGAAGCGCGTGCACCGCACCACGATCGACGCGGTGCGCTGGGCGGCCGAGACGTTCGGGCCGTACCCGTTCTCCACCGCGGGCGCCGTCGTCGACGACCCGAAGCTGGACTACGCGCTGGAGACCCAGGAGCGCCCCGTGTACGCGGGGTTCGCCCCCAGCGAGGAGTTCATCGTCCACGAAGTGGCGCACCAGTGGTTCGGCAACAGCGTCAGCCTGCGCAACTGGCAGGACATCTGGCTGAACGAGGGCTTCGCCACCTACGCCGAGTGGCTGTGGCGCGAACGGGACAAGCGCAACCGGAAGGCCGCCGACACGGTGTTCAAGCGGTACTACCGGCTGCCCGGCAGCTCTCCCGTCTTCAACCCGCCGCCGGGCGACCCCGGACGTGACGCCATGTTCGGCTTCTCCGTCTACACGCGGGGCGCGATGTGCCTGCACGCGCTGCGCAAGCGGGTCGGCGACCGCAAGTTCTTCACGATCCTGCGCAAGTGGGTGCAGAGCCACCGCGACGGCACCGCCACCACGCCCGAGTTCGTCAGGCTCGCCGAAGAGGTCTCCGGCCGCGAGTTGGACCGGCTGTTCCGCGTGTGGCTGTACGAGAAGGGCAAGCCCCGCCGCTGGTGAGGCCGGGCCTCCGGGCGCCCGCGTTCCGCCGTCCGCTCCATCGGACATCGAGGGCAGAGCGGTATAACCGGAGGTAATGGATGCCCACCTCCGGGAGCTGCGCTACTTCGCGGCCATCGCCGACGAGCTGAGCTTCACGCGCGCCGCGGCGCGGCTGTCGGTCTCCCAGCCGGCGCTGTCCAAGCAGATCCGGTCCCTGGAGCGGCGGCTGGGGTTCGCGCTGTTCGAACGGCGCGGCCGCGAGATCGCCCTGACCCGGCAGGGCGCGGCGCTGCTCCCGGCGGTCCGCGAGGTCCTCGCCTCGTGGGACCGCGCCTACGCCGACGTCCGCGCGCTCGGCGGCCCCCGCACCCTGGTCGTCGGCATGCAGACCGCGGTCGGCCGCGAGCGGCAGCGGCACGCGCTGCGGCGGTTCCGCGAGCAGGCGCCCGACTGGACGGTCTCGCTTCGGCTGGTCGGGTGGGACGACCCCACCGCCGGGCTGGCCGACGCGTCCAGCGACGTGGCGTTCGTATGGCTGCCGGTTCCGTCCCCCGACATCCGCACCCGCACGCTGGCGGCCGAGCGCCGCCACGTGGCGCTCCCCGGCGACCATCCCCTGGCCGCCCGCGCCGAGATCGCCTTCACCGACCTGCTGGACGAGCCGTTCATCGCCCCGCCCGCCGCGGCCGGTCCGCTGCGCGACCTCTGGCTGGCGAGCGACGCGCGCCGGGGCCGCCCCCCGCGGATCGCGGCCGAGGCCGCCTCCCCCGACGCGGCGCTCGA
>NZ_BCQU01000162.1:0-6192 GCF_001552235.1 Actinomadura rubrobrunea NBRC 15275
ACCCAGGAACGTGCGCATCGGCGGATGGTGCGGCGGGAAACCGCACGACTCGGGATGCCGGCTCAAATCCGCCAGCCGCAGCGCGCACGGTTCCTTGATGAGCAGGCCGAGGACGCCGTGCCCGCGCGGACGGCACCCGATCGCCCCGATCTCGCGGTCCGTCATGCCCGCGGTGACGAGCTCCACGAGCCGTTCGCCCTCCTCGCCGATCACGCCGAGGGCGCCGTAGCGGGCGTCGACCAGCGCCGTGGCGGCCTCGACGATCCGGCGCAGCACGCAGTCGCGGTCCAGCTCGCCGCCGACGGAGACGACCGCCTCCAGCAGGGCGTGCACCCGGTCGCGGGTGGCGCGCGCCGTCTCCAGCCGCGCCTGCAGCTCGGCCAGCAGATCGTCCAGCCGCAGCTGCCGCAGCATCGGCAGTGCCGCCTCGGCGCGGGAGCCGTCGTCGATCACGGGATCAGCATTCCTCGACCGGGCCCGCCGTCGGCATTCGGGACCTTGGTCCCGACCATCGGGGACCTTGGTGCTTTCGGAGCGTTCGCCGCGCGGTTAGCGTCGAACAGTGGACAGTTAGAGACTAGAGGATTGGTGTCATGGCAGGTCCAACGGCCGATAAAAAGGAAATTGTCCGGGTTTTTCTCGTGGACGACCACGAGGTGGTCCGGCGCGGCGTCGCCGCGCTGCTGTCGGCCGAGGACGACATCGAGGTCGTGGGCGAGGCGGGCTCGGCCGAGCAGGCGCTGGCCCGCATCCCCGCCGCCCGCCCGCACGTGGCCGTCCTGGACGTGCGGCTCCCCGACGGCGACGGGGTGAGCGTCTGCCGGGAGATCCGCTCGGCCATGCCCGAGGTCGCCTGCCTGATGCTGACCTCCTTCGACGACGAGGACGCGCTGTTCGACGCCGTGATGGCCGGCGCCGCCGGCTACGTGCTCAAGCAGATCCACGGCTCGGACCTGGTCGGCGCCGTCCGCACCGTCGCCTCCGGCCAGTCGCTGCTGGATCCCCGCAGCACCCAGCGCATGCTGCGCCGGCTGCGCGAACGCCAGGAGCGCAAGGACCCCCTGGCCGCCCTGTCCGACCAGGAGCGGCAGATCCTGGAGCTGATCGGCGAGGGTCTGACCAACCGGCAGATCGGCGAACGGATGTTCCTGGCCGAGAAGACGGTCAAGAACTACGTGTCCAACCTCTTCGCCAAGCTCGGCATGAGCCGCCGCACGCAGGCCGCCGCGCTGGCCGCGCAGTTGAAGTCGGAGCGCGCCGATGGCGGACGCGACCGCTGACCGCCCGGCGCCGGCCGCGGGGCCGACCCGCGAGACGGGCGAGTCTCCCGAGTCCGCCGCGTCGCCGCACCGTACGCCGCCCCCGGCTCCGGACGCCGATCCAGGGACCTTCGCCCCTGGTTCGCGCTCCGGGGCGGAGAGCAGGCTGGGGCGCATGCCTCTTGATCGCAGCGGACTGGAGATCTTGGACACCGCCCAGTGCCGGTCGCTGTTGGCGAGCGCGCCCGTGGGCCGCATCGTGTTCACCGACCGGGCCCTGCCCGCCGTCCAACCGGTGAACTTCGCGCTGGTGGACGGCGACGTGGTGATCCGCACCTCCGTCGGGTCCAAGCTCGCCGCTGCGGTGCGCAACGCCGTCGTCGCCTTCGAGGCCGACGACTTCGACGTCGAGTCCCGGACCGGCTGGTCGGTCGTGGTCGTCGGACAGGCCCGCGTCGTCACCGAGCCCGACGAGCTGGAGAAGCTGCGCCGGCTGCCGTTGCGCCCGTGGGCCCCGGGCGAACGCGAGCACTTCGTCCGCATCACCCCGCGGATCTTCTCCGGCCGGCGCATCCCGGCCTCCGCCCCCGCGTCCACGAACCAGTGAGCGGGCCCCGGCGAGCGCCGCCTGGAGTCGCGACCGGCCCGCCTGATCCCAGGTCTCGAGCGGCGGCGGCCGCCGGGCGCCGAGTACGCCCCGGACGAGCCGCCCGGGCGGCTCCCGTCACGCGGCGGACAGGGCGGCGCGCACTCCCGCGGCGATCTCCAGGTCCTCCCGGGAGGTGACCACGAGGGTGCGCACGAGGGCGTCCCCGGCGGTGATCTCGGCGTCGCCGCGGGCGGCGGCGTTGGCCTGCGGGTCGACGGCGACGCCGAGGTGGCGCAGGTCCTCGCCGAGGCGGCGGCGCGTCTCGGCGTCGTGCTCGCCGACGCCGCCGGTGAAGACCAGCGCGTCCAGGCCGCCCAGCGCGGCCGCCATGGCGGCGGCGCAGGCGCGCAGGCGGTGGTGGTAGACGTCCAGCGCGAAGGCCGCGGTCTCGTCGCCCTCGGCGGCCCGCGCCCGCAGCCGCCGCATGTCGCCGGTGCCCGCGAGGCCGCGCAGCCCCGAGCGGTGCTCGAGCGCGTCGTTGATCTCCTCGGCGGACAGCCCGTGGCGGATGAGCCACAGCGGGATCCCGGGGTCGATGCTTCCGGCGCGGCCCGCCATCACCAGGCCCTCCAGCGGGGTGAACCCCATCGTGGTGTCGACCGAGCGGCCGCCGGCCACCGCCGCCAGCGAGGCGCCGGAGCCCAGGTGGCAGATCACCATGCGCAGCGTCGCCGGGTCGGCGCGCAGCAGCTGCCCGGCGCGCCGGGTGGCGTAGGCGTAGGACAGGCCGTGGAAGCCGTACCGGCGCAGGCCGTGGCGTTCGCGCCACTCGGCCGGGACGGCGTAGGTCGCGGCGGCGTCCGGCAGGCGCGCGTGGAAGGCCGTGTCGAAGCAGCCGACGACCGGGACGCCGGGCAGGGCGCGGCCGATCTCGCCCAGCGCGTACAGCGACAGCGGCTGGTGCACGGGCGCCAGGTCCGTCAGCTCGTACAGCCGCTTGGTGACCCGTTCGTCGATCACCACCGGCTCGGTGAGGTCGCGGCCGCCGTGCACGAACCGCAGCCCCACCGCGTCCGGCGAGGGCATCCGCGCGACCGCGGCGGCCAGGCGCTCGGCCTGCCGTCCCCCGTCTCCGGTGGCGAGCTCGGCACGGGCCAGCGGGGTGTCGTCGTCGTCCAGCAGGCTCAGCTTGAGGCTGCTGGATCCGGGGTTGACGGTCAGTATCCGCATCGCGGCTCCCCTCGCGGGACTCGTGGCGGCGGGGCGGCTCCTAGTAGGGCCAGGTCCAGTCGCGGATCTCGGGCGCGTCCTCGCCGTGCTCGCGCGTGTAGGCGCGCATCACCCGCCGCTGGTCGGTCATGCGCTGGCGGACGTGCGCGACCCGCCCGCCCAGCGACGGCACCCGGTCGATGACGTCCATGACCAGGTGGTAGCGGTCCAAGTCGTTGAGCATGACCATGTCGAACGGCGTCGTGGTGGTGCCCTCCTCCTTGTAGCCGCGCACGTGCAGGTTGGGGTGCCCGGCGCGGCGGTAGGCGAGCCGGTGGATCAGGTACGGGTAGCCGTGGAAGGCGAAGATGATCGGCTTGTCGACGGTGAACAGCGCGTCGAACTCGGCGTCGCTGAGCCCGTGCGGGTGCTCGGAGGGCGGCTGCAGCCGCATCAGGTCGACCACGTTGATCACCCGGACCCGCAGCTCGGGGAAGAACCGCCGCAGCAGGTCCACCGCCGCCAGCGTCTCCAGCGTGGGCACGTCGCCGGCGCAGGCCAGCACCACGTCGGGGTCGCCGCCGCCGTCGGTGCTGGCCCATTCCCAGATGCCGATGCCGCGGGCGCAGTGCAGGACGGCGTCGTCCATCGGCAGCCAGTTCGGGGACGGCTGCTTGCCCGCGACGATGACGTTGACGAGGTCCTGCGAGCGCAGGCAGTGGTCGGCGACCGACAGCAGGGTGTTGGCGTCCGGCGGCAGGTACACCCGGATGATCTCGGGCTTCTTGTTCATCACCACGTCGAGGAAGCCGGGGTCCTGGTGG
Source organism: Actinomadura rubrobrunea NBRC 15275 (assembly GCF_001552235.1). Classification (NCBI taxonomy): domain Bacteria; kingdom Bacillati; phylum Actinomycetota; class Actinomycetes; order Streptosporangiales; family Thermomonosporaceae; genus Actinomadura; species Actinomadura viridilutea. The sequence continues at coordinate 3,882 of NZ_BCQU01000162.1, forward strand.
GTGAAGCCGTTGTGGTCCTGGCGCCACACGTGCGACGACAGCAGGTAGTTGAACGAGGCGACCGGGCGCCGCCACGGCAGCCGCCGGGTGACCTTCAGCCACTTGGCGTACTGGTTGAACATCGAGTCGACGATGTGGACGAACGCCTCGTAGCTGTTGAACAGCCCGTGCCGCCCGGTCAGCAGGTAGCCCTCCAGCCAGCCTTGGCACAGGTGCTCGCTGAGCACCTCCATGACGCGGCCGCGCGGGCCCAGATGCTCGTCGGTGCCGTACCGCTCGCCGGTGAAGACCCGGTCGGTGGCCTCGAACACCGCGCCGAGCCGGTTGGACGCGGTCTCGTCCGGGCCCATGATCCGGAAGTTGTCGGGGTTGGCGGCCACGACCTCGCGCAGGTACGCGCCGAGCGCCCGGGTGGGCTCGGTCGAGGTCTGGCCGGGCTTGTCGACGGCGACGCCGAAGGCGCGGAAGTCGGGCAGGTTCAGGGGCCGCAGCAGCAGCCCGCCGTTGGCGTGCGGGTTGGCGCTCATCCGCCGCTCCCCCGCCGGGGCGCAGCCGCGCAGCGCCGGGACCGGACGGCCGTCGGCGTCGAACAGCTCCTCGGGCCGGTACGACCGCAGCCACGCCTCGAGCATCGCCAGGTGCTCGGGGTCGTCCCGTACGCCCGCCAGCGGCACCTGGTGGGACCGCCACGTGCCCTCCACCGGGAGGCCGTCCACCTCCTTGGGGCCCGTCCAGCCCTTCGGGGTGCGCAGCACGATCATCGGCCAGCGGGGCCGCTCGGTGAGCGCGCCGGAGCGGGCCGCGGCCTGGATGCGGGCGATCTCGTCGAGCGCCTCGTCCAGCGCGGCGGCCATCGCCCGGTGCATGTCCGCGGGCTCGTCGCCGCTCAGCATGATCGGCCGGTGGCCGTAGCCGCGCAGCAGGGACAGCAGCTCCTCGTCGGGGATGCGGGCCAGCACCGCCGGGTTGGCGATCTTGTAGCCGTTCAGGTGCAGGATCGGCAGCACGGCCCCGTCGCGCACCGGGTCCAGGAACTTGGTGGAGTGCCAGCCGGCCGCCAGCGGGCCGGTCTCGGCCTCCCCGTCGCCGACGATGCACGCCACCACCAGGTCGGGGTTGTCGAACGCCGCGCCGTAGGCGTGCGCCAGCGCGTACCCGAGCTCCCCGCCCTCGTGGATGGACCCGGGCGTCTCCGGCGCGACGTGGCTGGGCACGCCGCCGGGGAAGGAGAACTGCCGGAACAGCCGCGCCATGCCCGCGGCGTCCTGCGGGACGTGCGGGTACACCTCGCTGTAGGCGCCCTCGAGCCAGGCGTTGGCGACGGCCGCCGGGCCGCCGTGCCCCGGCCCCATGATGTAGATCATGTTCAAGTCGCGGGCCTTGATCACGCGGTTGAGGTGGGCGTAGCAGAAGTTCAGCCCCGGTGTGGTGCCCCAGTGGCCGAGCAGCCGCGGTTTGACGTGCTCGGCGCGCAGCGGCTCGCGCAGCAGGGGGTTGTCGAGCAGGTAGATCTGCCCGACCGACAGGTAGTTCGCCGCCCTCCAGTACGCGTCGATCAGGTCCAGGTCGCGGTCGGTCAGCGCGCGGGCTCGTGTCATGGCGGTCGTCCTTCGCCTCGTCGGGTGCGTGCGGCGCCTCGTCGGGTGCGCGCGGCGGGCGGCGGCCGTCCCGCCGCCCGGCCGCCGGGCGCGCCGCGTCGGCCGGACTCTCCCTCCCTCCCCGCGGTCGCGCACGGCAATCGCACCATTCGCGAAAGCCGCCCCGGCAGGGGCGAAGGTCCGTGCCGGCGGGGACGTCCGGCGGCGCGCCGCCCCTCGGTGTGTGACGTTCGCCTCTGCCGCCGCGGGCGGGCGGCGGGCGAGTGTGGAGGCATGAGGCGCGAGAGCGACGGGCTGCAGATCCTCGGCCCGCGGGAATGTCTGGACCTGATGCGGTCGGTGCCGATCGGCAGGATCGTGTTCACCGATCGGGCGCTGCCGGCGATCCAGCCGGTCAACTTCGTCCTCGACGGCGACGACAGCGTGGTCATCCGGACCATGCCCGGTTCCAAGCTGGCCGCCGCGACCCGCGGCGCCATCGTGGCGTTCGAGGCGGACCAGTTCGACGCGGCGACCCGCACCGGCTGGTCGGTCACGCTGATCGGTCCGGCGCGGGCCGTGACGGCGCCCGCCGAACGCGCCCGCCTGGCGCGGCTGCCGCTGTCGCCGTGGTCGCCGGGCTCGCGGGACCACTTCATCCGCGTCGTGCCGCGGCAGGTCACCGGCCGCCGCGTCACGCGCGTCCCGGGCGCCGCGGCCGCCGGGGACGGCGG
>NZ_BCQU01000163.1:0-6052 GCF_001552235.1 Actinomadura rubrobrunea NBRC 15275
GGGGATCGATGGGCTGATCGGCGGCGGGACGGGCGGCCTCGCGCCGGGCGGGGGCGCCCGTCCCGCCGAGGTCCCCGCCCGCGCCGGCCCGTCGGGCCGACCGCGGACGAAGACCCTGGTCAGATGCGGTGAGCCGCTCCTTGGGACGTGGTCAGCGGACAGGGGTGAAGTCGCGGGCGCCGAGGAACGACGGCCGCGGCGCGGGGGCCGAGAACGGCTCGACGCAGGCGTTGTCCACGCTGTTGAACACGATGAACACGTTCGAGCGAGGGAACGGCGTGATGTTGCCGTTGGAGCCGTGCATGCAGTTGCAGTCGAACATCGTCGCCGAGCCCGCGGGGCCGGTGAACAGCTCGATGCCGTGCTTTTCGGCCAGGATCGACAGGCTGCTCTGGTCGGGCGTGCCGATCTCCTGGTTGCGCAGCGACTGCTTGTAGTGGTCGGCGGGGGTCTCACCGACGCACGACACGAACGTCTTGTGCGACCCCGGCATGATCATCAGGCCGCCGTTGAACACGTAGTTGTCGGTGAGGGCGATCGAGATGCTCACCGCGCGCATGCGCGGCATGCCGTCCTCGGCGTGCCAGGTCTCGAAGTCCGAGTGCCAGTAGAAGTCCTTGCCGGTGAAACCGGGCTTGTAATTGACCCGGCTCTGGTGCACGTAGACGTCGCCGCCGAGGATCTGCCGGGCCCGGCCGACGACGCGCGGGTCGCGCACCAGCCCGGCGAACACCTCACTGATCTTGTGCACCTCGAAGATGGAGCGGACCTCGTCGGAGTCGCGCTCGGTGATGGTGCGCTCGTCGGCCAGGATCGCCGGGTCGGCCGCCAGGCGGCGCAGCTCGGCCCGGTAGGTCTCCACCTCCTCGGGCTCCAGCAGCCGCTCGATCGTCAGGTAGCCGTTGGCCTCGTACGACTGAAGGGTGGCCGCGTCGATCGGACCGTCGTCCGGGCCGCCGTACACCACCGGGTCCTGCCGGTACAGCAGCGCCGGTTCGGTCGCCTTGCGGGTGGGATAGGCGTCGGTGCTCGTCGGATGGGACTCGATGACACTCATGCGTCCTCCTCGGTCAGCAGCGGGTAGACACCGTTCTCGTCATGAACCTCCCGGCCGGTGCAGGGCGGGTTGAACACGCAGACCGTCCGTACGTCGGTGTGGGCGCGCAGGGTGTGGCGTTCATGCCCGTCGAGCAGGTACATGACGCCCGGCTCGATCCGGTGCGTCTCGCCGGTCTCCTCGTTGACCAGCTCGCCGTGGCCCTCGATGCAGTAGACCGCCTCGACGTGGTTGGCGTACCACATCCTCGTCTCGGTGCCCGCGTACAGCACCGTGTCGTGCAGGGAGAAGCCGACCTTCTCCTTGGCCAGGATCAGACGGCGGCTCTCCCAGGTCGGCGCCTTCACGTCGCGGTCGGTGCCGATGACGTCCTTCAACGATCTGACGATCATGGATGCTCCTTCTCGGCGGTCGGCGCGGGGACCGGGTCAGGCGGCGACGGCGGTGCGGACGGCCCGGACCGAGTCGGCGAGGATCTCCAGGCCCGCGGTCAGCTCCGCCTCGGTGGTGGTCAGCGGCGGCAGCAGCTTGACGACCTCGCCCTCGGGGCCGGAGGTCTCCATCAGCAGGCCGCGCTCGAACGCCTCCGCGCACACCTTGGGCGCCAGCTCGGGGCTGCGCATGACCAGGCCCCACACCAGGCCCCGGCCGCGCACCGAGTCCACCGCTCCGGCGTGCTCCAGCGCGATCTCGTTCAGCGCCCGCTCCACCAGCCGGCCCTTCGCCAGGGTCTGCTTCTCCAGCTCCGCGTCCGTCCAGTAGTCCTCCAGCGCGCCGGTGGCGGTCACCATCGCGGGGTTGAAGCCGCGGAAGGTGCCGTTGTGCTCGCCGGGCTCCCACACGTCCAGCTCCCGCCGCAGCAGCGTCACCGCCATCGGCAGCCCGTAGGCGCTCAGCGACTTGGACAGGCAGACGATGTCCGGGGTGATCCCGGCCTCCTCGAAGCTGAAGAACGGGCCGGTGCGGCCGCAGCCCATCTGCACGTCGTCGACGATCAGCAGGATGTCGTGGCGGCGGCACAGGTCCTGCAGGCCGCGCAGCCACTCGGGGCGGGCGACGTTGATTCCGCCCTCGCCCTGCACGGTCTCCACGATCACCGCGGCGGGCTTGTCCAGGCCGCTGCCGCTGTCGGCGAGCATCGTCTCGAACAGCAGGAAGTCGGGGGTGCGGCCGTCCAGGTAGTTGTCGTACGGCATCGCCACGCCGTGTCCCAGCGGAACCCCCGCGCCGGTGCGCTTCATCGAGTTGCCGGTCACCGCCAGCGCGCCCAGCGTCATGCCGTGGAAGGCGTTGGTGAAGCTGACGACCGTCTCCCGGCCGGTGTACTTGCGCGCCAGCTTCAGCGCGGCCTCCACCGCGTGGTTGCCCGCCGGGCCGGGGAACTGCACCTTGTAGTCCAGGCCGCGCGGCTTCAGCACGATCTCCTCGAAGCGTTCCAGGAACCGCCGTTTGGCGGCGGTGTACATGTCGAGCGAGTGCACGATCGCGTCGGCCGACAGGTACTCCAGGAGCCGGCGTTTCAGCGCGGGGTTGTTGTGCCCGTAGTTGAGGGTGCCCGCTCCCGCGAAGAAGTCCAGGTACGTCTTTCCGTTCTCGTCGGTGATATGGCTGCCGCGGGCGGTGGTGAACACCGCGGGCCAGCCCCTGCAGTAGCCGCGCACCTCGGATTCGAGACGGGCGAATACTTCCATGCTCTCTGCCTCCGGCATTTGTGCGGTCGAACGAACGAGACAAACGGGCGTACGGAATGGTCGGGAGCGAAATCGTTGAATTGTCGGGCCGGCTGGGAGACGGCGGTGCGGGAGCGGGACGTGCGGACCGGGGAGCGCACGAGGCGAGTGCGGCCGCGTCGGTCGCGACGCCGTGGCCGGAGGTCCGCGCGTGCGTGGCCGCCGACGCCGCGCGGCGCCCGTCAGGGGTGCCTCAGGGGGCCGATGCGGAACAGGATCTCGGGCTCGTGGCCGACGGGAAAGTGCTCGTCGCCGAACAAGGGGCTGCGGACCACCTCGCAGCCGCGGCCGCGCGCGAACGATTCGAACATCGCCTTGCTGGCGGTGTTCCCGGGGGTGACCGTCGCCTCCATGTACCGGCAGCCCAGGGCGGGCATCCGGTCCCCGAGCCGGTCCAGCATGCGCCGGGCCAGTCCCTTGCCGCGGTGGGCGCGGTCGACCGCGACCTGCCACACAAAGAGCGTGTCGGGGCTGTCGGGCCGCACGTAACCGGTGACGAAACCGCACGCGACGCCGTCCGCCCGGGCCACCACGGAGGTGCCCGAGAAATCGCGGCACCAGAGCACGTAACTGTATGGCGAGTTGACGTCCAGCACGTCCGAGTCCCGTGCGAGCCGCCACATCTGGGGGCCGTCGGCCAGTTCCGGCTCGTGCAGCCGGAACGCCGACTTCTCCCCGGGCGGCCGGGATGTCGAGTGCAGGGGTTGCGCTGCCATGTGAAAACAACTTAGCGAACGTTCCTGAACGCGCCGCGGGGATTGTTATCAACGGGATGTTTGGCATTCTCGCGAGCGGGTAGGAAAAGACGCTTGCTTTGCTCGGGCGCGTTCGGTCCGCGGCGCGGGGGCGCGTAGGCGCGCCGTTCTCGCACGTACGCAGGGACATCGGCCCGCCGTCCGCCGGGGGCGGCGGCGCCCGGTTGCGCGATCGCCGAGGGGGCTCCGGAGTGCGGGTCGCGCGGCGCGAATGTTTCAATTGTGTGATCTAAGTCACACAATCTTCATGACAACTCGGCGACCCGTTCGTGCGTCTCGGCGTGTCTTGTGTTACGAAAAGCGATGTCAGTGATATGACGGGCGAACCCGCCGTATGCCCTGGTGCCCGGCTCTCGACGCCGCCGAGCGCGCCGCACCGCCCACCGGGCGTGCACCGCGCCGCCTGCGTTGTATGAGCCGTGTCGGTTGTATGAGCCGTGTCGCCTGTGCGGCATGGGCCTTGCTGCCCGCCGGGTATGCGCCGCGCCCGCTGTCATCCCACTCGCGGGCCATAAGCCGTTGCCGCCGCCCAGGACCTCTCAGGACGCCCGCCAGGCGCGAATAGCGCAGGGGGCGTATCGCCCACTGGCCACGCGTCATCGCGGCGGGCAGGCATGAGCCGGCCGCCGCCGGCTCGTGTCGGGACGCGCCGGGTATGCGCACCGGCGACCCGCGATCTGGGCGCTGCTACTCAAGTCCTGCGATGCATGCATGGGGCGTACAGCGTGCCCGGCATGCGCCGTGCCGTCCGTACGGCATGAGTTGCCGTGCCGTCCGTACGGCATGAGTTAAGGACGACCGCTGCGTACGTGTCGCGCAGGCATGTGCCGCGCCGCCCGCGGGCGCGCGGGCGGCGCGTTGCGGGGTCAGCGGGCGAAGCGGTCGGTGGCCTGGATGAGGCGGTGCAGGATGCCGGGCTCGTCGTAGGCGTGGCCCGCGTCCTCCACGAGATGGAACTCGGCCTCGGGCCAGGCGCGGTGCAGGTCCCAGGCGGTGGCGGGCGGGGTGCAGACGTCGTAGCGGCCCTGCACGATGACGGCGGGGATGTGCCGGATCTTGTCGACGTCGCGCAGCAGCTGGTCGTCCTCGAAGAAGCCCTCGTTGATGAAGTAGTGGTTCTCGATGCGGGCGAACGCCACCGCGAAGTCCGGGTCGCCGAACGCCTCGACCAGGGCGGAGTCGGGGCGCAGCTTCAGCGTCCCCGCCTCCCACTGCGCCCAGGCGCGCGCGGCGGCCACACGTACCTCGCGGTCAGGAGAGTTGAGACGCTCGTGGTAGGCGCGGATGAGGTCCTCGCGCTCATCCTCGGGGATGGGCGCCAGGTACTTCTCCCACAGGTCGGGGAAGATCAGCGACGCGCCCTCCTGATAGAACCAGTACAGCTCGAACGGCCGGAGGGTGAAGATGCCCCGCAGCACCAGCTCGCTGACCCGGTCGGGGTGCGTCTGCGCGTACGCGAGGGCCAGTGCGCTTCCCCACGACCCGCCGAACACCAGCCACTTCTCGATGCCCAGGTGCTCGCGCAGCCGTTCCATGTCCGCGACCAGGTGCCAGGTGGTGTTGTTCTCCAGCGACACCTCGGGGTCGGAGGCGTGCGGCAGGCTGCGTCCGCAGTTCCGCTGGTCGAACAGGACGATCCGGTACGCCTCGGGGTCGAACTGGCGGCGGTGCGCGGGCAGGCATCCCGCGCCAGGGCCGCCGTGCAGCATCACCGCGGGCTTGCCGTCGGGGTTCCCGCACACCTCCCAGTGGATGCGGTTGCCGTCGCCGACGTCCAGCAGCCCGGAATCGTACGGCTCGATCGGCGGGTACAGGGTCGCAAGGTCCATGAGCTGTGATTCTCGCATCACCCGCGACGGCCCGCCGCGGACGGCGCGCGCGGCCTCATCTGCGCGAGAGCGCCGTGAGGATCAAGAAACTAAACCCCAAACAGGGCAAACGCTGCGGTGATCGGCACTAGAGTGCCTTCCAGATGCCAAGCGACGAGCCGCCAGGCGAGGAGTGCAGCGAACAGATGAGCACAGCAGCCCCGCGACCGTTGCTCCGCGCCCGAGCCGCCCGGCGGGTCGGCCGAGAACGGCGAGGAGACCTTGGAGGGCCGGAGTGAGCGAGCTGAACGGGTCGGGCGGCGGGCGCAAGATCCCGGACGCCGCCTCCCCCTGGCCCGTTCCCGCGGCGCAGCAGCCGATCAAGGCCGGCGGGCACGCGGGCGAGGGGGGCCACGGCCGGAGCGACCACGATCTGGTCGAGGCGCAGCCCTGGGACATCGTCGAGCGGCTGCGGCAGATGGCCGATCTGATCGGGGACGCGCTCGCCGCCGGTGAGCGCAAGGTCGCCGAGGCCCACAACGACGCCCAGAACCAGGTCGCCGCGATGCAGGCGGAGAAGGAGGCGGCCCAGCGCGATGCGGCGGCGGCCTGGGGCGAGGTGCAGCGTGCGCGGGGGCAGGCCGAGGAGGCCGACCGGCGCGCGTTGGAGGCCGAGCGGCGGCTGGCCGAGGCGCAGAACGA
>NZ_BCQU01000164.1:0-5703 GCF_001552235.1 Actinomadura rubrobrunea NBRC 15275
GGACAGAACAACTAGAACCAGCCGCCCCGCAACCCTGCCGGACCCTCCCCGCGACCGCCTCCAGGGGAGGGCCCGGCCCCTGCTGTGAGGCTCAAAGCCGGGCGCGCGACAGCTCAGGCTCCCGCCGTCGAGCCGCACGCCCGCGCCCAAGAACAGCGGCCGCCGCCCACGCCGCCGCGGCCACCGCCACAGTCCCCGCCCCGGCGGCGACGTAGGCGGCGGCCGGGGCGGGCGCGGCCAGCATCGGCAGCACCAGGGTTCCCGCAGTGCCCGCCGTGCGCAGCGCCGTCTGGTCGAACATCATCCACGCGGCACGCTCGCCGCGCTCGAAGCCGCTGAGGTGGGTGCGCAGGGCGACCGCGGTGAACGGGCCCACCGCCCCGGCGGCCGCCGACAGCACGACGATCTGCCAAGCCGCCATGGCCGCGCCTGTCGCAGCCGTCACCACCCCGCTCGCGGCCCAGGCCGCGCAGTACGCGCCGGGGATCACGGTGGCCCAGCGTGCGTTCCCGGCAACAGCGTTGGCGGCGACGGCGCCGATCCCGGTGGCGGTCATCGCCGCCGCGTACATTTGCGCGCCGCCTCCTCCCCGGGCGGCCAGCAACGCCGGGAGCACAAGCGACACGCCCAGCAGCAGCTGCCCGGCGGCGTGCAGGGCGACCATGCACCCGGTCACCGGGTACGCGCGCAGCAGTTCCCGCGCGCGAGGCCGCACGCTCGGGGTCGGCGCCGTCACCGCCGACCCCTCCGTGGGGCGGACCCGCCGCGCCAGAAGGGCCAACGCTGCTGCGGAGATCCCGAAGGTGGCGGCGTCGACAAGGTAGAGCTGTACGTCGGAGATCACGGCCAGCAGCAGCCCGGCCGTGCCCGGCCCGGCGATCCGCGCGATCCGGCCCATCAGGTCCATCAACCCGGTGACGGCCTGGACCTGGTCGGGCCGCACCAGGTCCGGCACCAGCACGCCGAGGTTCGGGTCGAACAACGCGCCGAGCAGCCCGAGAACAGCGGCGACGACCAGCAACATCGGCACGCTCGGCCCGGACCACGCCCACACGATCGGCAGCGCGGCAACGGTGAGCATCCGTGCGACGTCGAGGACGGCCAGGCGGCCGAGAGCGGCGAACCGTGCGGCAAGACGGCGGCCGGCGGTGCCGACCAGGATGTAGGGCAGCGACTCGGCGACCGCGACCACGCCGGTCAGCGCTGCGGATCTGGTGGCGTCCCACACCAGCCAGATCACAGCGAGCGCGTACATGCGGTCGCCCAGGACGCTGAGGGTCTGCGCACCCCACAGCAGCAGGATTCGCCGCTGTCGCAGCAGCCGCACATACCCCACTGGCCCCTCCAGGCTGTGACGTCACGATGACGCCACCCTGCCGCAAGATCACCGGTCAGACCGTTGAAATCCGGGTGATAGGTGGGGCGGCGGCAGCCGTCGACGCCATCCGGCAAACGCGCAGCAGGCGGCTGGGCCGGGCGTCGCGGCCTTGTCGTTTGGGGACGAGGGTTAGGACTGCGAAGCCTGGTGGGCTCCCCAGGCGAGCGTGAGGACGGTCAGGGCGCCAAGGTGGTCGTCGGTGATGGTGCGCCACCACTCGCCGAACGACTTCTCGTCGTCCGGCCATTCAATGCCGGGGGTCGCGGCCTGGGCCCATTTGCGGACGGCGAGGTCGGTGTAGGGGTAGAGCGACCAGTCGTGGGTGTAGTCGGCGACGGCCGCGCCGGCCGTCCACGGCCCGATCCGCGGCACCGTTTGCAGCTCGGCGACCAGGTCGGCGGGGGGCAGTTCCGCCCACTTGGCGCCGTACTCCAAGTACGCCCCGGCGGCGGCCTGCAGCGCGCTGGCTTTGAACGCCAGGCCGAGCGCGGCGAAGTCGTCCCCCGTGAGCTTGAGGACGGTTTGGGGGGTGGGCAGGGCGTGCACGGGGCCGTACGGGGTGTCGACCCGGGGGCCGTGCGCCTGCCGGAAACGCGCGTGCTGGATTCGAGCCTGGTCCGCCCGGACGACCTGGCGGATGATGGCTGTCGCGATCGCGTCCCACAAGCTCGGGTTCCGGTGCCTGCGCACCGGGGCGATGCTGAGCAGCGCCCAGTGCAGGGCGGGGGGGACGGTGGACGGCAGCGGGTTCGGCAGGTGAAAGGTGTGCGGGGCTGGCCCGTTGACCGGGAGGGCGTAGGGGGGCTGGTCGGCGTCGCTTACCCCGCGCAGCCAGTGGCCGTTGACGAGCGTCCAGCCGGGATGTTCACGCATCTCGAACGTCATGCGGGCCATCGTCCACCAGTCGTGTATGCCGTGCCGTTCACTTGTCGAAGCCGTGTCCCAGACCGCCGGGGGCGACCGTCCGCGTCACCGGTCGCCCCCTCCGTCTGGCACCGCGCCCCGCGGGGTCGGGCCATCCTTGGCCCGGGGCGCGGTGGTCTGAGACGGCGGCGCGGTGAAACGGGGGGAACACCGGGCCGCCGCCGTGCCGCACCCTGGCCCGGGCGGGCTGGACTCCCAGGGGGCGGCGGTTGGGAGGGGGCGGCGATGCCTCGGGGACTTCTCTCATCGCCACCCCCTGGCTCACTGCTCGGCGTCGCCGAACTGGATGAAGGCGCCGGCCACGCGGCGCCGCAACGGCGGCTGGGGCCTTGCGTGACGGCCGCGCCCCGGGGGAGGGGCAGGCGCCGCCGCGAGCGTCGGTGGCGGTGTCGGTGTTGCGGGTGGGGTCTGCTGCGGGGCGGCGGGCCGCAGCCCGGCCGTCTGCAGCTGCTGGTCCAGCCCGTCGGGGGTGGCGGCTTCGAGCAGCCTGTCCCCGCCCTGGCGGCCGGTCGGCGGGAGCACCGCCGCCATCCACGACCCGTTGAGGGGGCCCCACCACAGCTGGACCCCGGGGTAGCGTGCCCGCAGACGCGCCTCGACGGCGGCCGTGTCCGACCGGGATTGTCCCGCGGGCGCCGTCGCCGCGGTCACGACGACACCGCCGCGGTCTGCCGGGCGTGCCCGGTGGGGTGCTGCCCGAGTGGCGTGGTCGCCTTCACAGGGGCGGGGTGCGCGGCGGGCGCGCATGATCGGTCATACTGCTTCATGAGTCGGACCTCCAGCGTCCGGCAAGGCCCCGGGATCAACCGCTGTTCGCCCAGCGGCCCGGGGTCGAATCTTGTTCGCGGTCTTCGTGGAAGCGCGCCCGGCTACGTTCGCTCCGCTGTTGCCGAGCGGTCCCGCCCACCGGGGGCCCGGTGGGCGGCCTCAGGCACTCGCGGCTGGTGGGTGCCTGAGGCCGCCGCCTCCCCCGGAACCACGGCCTGCTCCTCCCCGACCGTGGCACTTATGAGCTGGCCTCCCGGGAGTTCGGCGATGGTCGCTGCTCGCAGCCACGGCCAGCGGCCAAGCGGCGTGCGGGGTTAGGTTTGCGTTGACCATCTCTCCGAACTCCCCGGGTGTGACGGATAACGCAGACATTACGACGCTACGTGGTAGCGCAACAGGCACGAAGCGCAGTCTTTTTTTGAAGCTCGGCAGTAAAGGGATGCGTTCCGTCTCCTTGAGATCCCCGCTGGATGATCTTGGAGAGACGGAACGCATCCCTTAGGGGGTCGTCTCATCGAGAAGGTATGCGTTACGAATCCCTCGGGTCCTCGTCTGACAATAAGAGGGATACGTTCCGTATCCCTGGGATCGCGCCTGGAATGATCTTGGGATGCGTTCCGTGCATACGCACCCGATCGCCGAGGTCGACTCTGCTAGCGTCGTACATAGTCCCCTGCACCTTCCTGGGTTTTCGACACTCTCAGGTTAGATGCGGGGCCTTTAAATTGCGCTATGTCTTCCGGGGTGCGCGTTTGGTCGGGGCCTGGCTTGGGCCGCGTTGTTGATCTCAGTAGTCGCGCCGCCGGCCCGGGGCAAAACGAGCCGGGTTATGCAGGCCGGGTCTCAGACCTGGCCGGTTCCGTTGCAGCCGGGGCAGGGGCGTTCTTCTTGCCGGTTGTCGTTGTTGATCACCTGCTTGCCTGTGCCGTTGCACATTGAGCAGGTGACCTTCTTGCTGTGCTTGCCCACCTACAGCTCGTGGACGGGACGGTCGAGCCAGACGTGCGTGCCGTGCGGGGTCACCGACAGGCCGAAGCGAGATTTGCCCGGGCGTCCCCACGCCACCCACCGGTGGTAGGCCGTTGCGATCTCGTCCCACAGGTTGCGCGGTCCGCTCTGGGCGACCTCCGCCCCCGGGCGGCCGGGGGAGGCGACGACGAGTGCGTGGGAGTCGCCTTGGCGTGCGCCCAGCCGGTAGGTGCCGTCGGCGTTGGTGAACCCGCCGCCGGATACGCCCGGCACCAGTCCGGCGATCGCCACGGCCAGGCCGTCGCCCGCCGCCGCGAGCTCGCGCGGGTCAAGACAGGTCCGCGTTTCGCGCGGCTCTCCGGTGAGCGGCGTCATCGGTGGGCGCTGGTCGCGCATGAGCATGAAGGCGCACCGGCCGAGGATCGGGCCGGACGCGGTCTGGTCGGCGGTGACGGTGAGCCGGACCATGTGTCCGGTCGTCCAGCCGGGCGTCCACGGCGCGACGATGACTCCGCCGGGGCGGGTCTGCTCCACCCACGCGTACGGCACCGTGGCCACGCCGCAGGTGACGTGCACCCGGTCGTAGGGGGCGGCGGGCGTGTACCCGTGGGCGCCGTCGGCGACGACCACGGTCGGCGACAGTCCGGCGGAGGTGAGGTCGGCGCGTGCCTGGGCGGCCAGGGCGGCGTCGATCTCGACGGTGACGACGTCGGCGCCGAGGGCGGCCAGCAGCCCGGCGGTCCACCCGGTGCCGGTGCCGACTTCCAGCACCTTGTGCCCGCGCTCCACGTCCAGCAGTCCCAGCATGCGCTCGACGAGGCTGGGCGCCGAGCAGGAGCAGGTGGGCAGGGCGGCCGGGTCGGCGCCGGTCTTGTCGGCCAGGTCGACCGCGCCGTCGTTGAGCTGGGTGACGATCGCCCGGTCGTCGTTGACGGCCTGCCACCATCGGTCGGGATCGGCGGTCCGGTCGATCCAGGAGTCCGGGTCGTCGACGACCGCGCCGACCATGGCGATGTCCGGGATGAACAGGTGCCGGGGCACCGCCGAGACGAGGGTGTCAGGCACGTGGACGTCACCTCCCGTAGGTGCGGGCAGTGTTGAAGGTAGCCGGGGGTGGGCCTGCGCGGCGGTGCTAGTTCACTTCCCGTCCGCTCGCAGCCAGTGGCCGGCTACGCGCGTCCAGTCGGGGTGGTCGTGCGTGTCGAGGCTCACGCGGGCCATCGTCTACGACGGGCGGTGGCCGTGTCCGCCGGTCGCGGGAGTTGGCGCGGCCGGGCCCGGTCACTCGCCTGGACCAGTACCCCCCCATCGGGCCGGGCCGCGCCGCTTCGATGATCTCACGGGGGGCGGTCGCGGGTTCTCGCACGTCCGTCAGTGGTCCCGGCGGTGCGCGCGATCTCGACGTGTGCTGGTGGCGCGCGGGCATGTGTGCGTCCCTGCGCGTCCCGCTGGGCACATCCGGGGCACAATGCCCCGGGCCAGCGGGGGACACGCCGGGACGCTGGGGGACCGCGTTTTCGCAGGTCAAACGGCATGTTCATGTGTTATCGCAGGTCGCCGATCGGGCGGCAGCACTCCGGGCAGGTGTGGTCGTACGAGCCGGCGCGGCGGCGGCTGACGCTGGTGCTGGTGTTCGGGCCGGACAGCGACGTGCAGGCTCCGGG